>NZ_JBHYXZ010000068.1:25585-28432 GCF_042752395.1 Actinosynnema sp. NPDC059335
GGCGGCCCCCCCCACCGGGCGGGGGGGGGGGGGGGGGTTGCTCCCACCGGGGGTGGCAACCGGGGGGGGGGCGGGGGGGGGGGGCCCCCCCCCCCCCCCCGCTGCGTTGTGCGCGCCTCTCGACAGCACCTCACTAGCTATCTATAGTGCTAGGTAGCTAGATAAATGGAGGTAGTCGTGATCCGGTTCCACCTGGACGGCGGGTCGGGCCTGTCGCCGTACCAGCAGCTCGTCCGGCAGGTGCGGCACGCGCTGCGCCTCGGGCTGCTGCGCGAGGGCGACCGGCTGCCCAAGGTGAAGGACGTGGTGGCCGACCTCGCGATCAACCCGAACACGGTGCTCAAGGCCTACCGGGAGCTGGAGCACGACGGCCTGGTCGCGGCCCGTCCCGGCGTGGGCACGTTCGTGACCGCCACGCTCTCCGGCGCGCCGCCGGCCGCGATCGCCCCGCTGCGGCAGGACCTGCGGCGCTGGCTCGCCAAGGCGCGCCGCGCCGGGTTGGACGAGGAGGGCATCGAGGCGTTGTTCACGACCACGTTCCGCTCCGCCGCCCAGGAGGACACAGCGTGACGGCGGCGTTGAGCACCAGGGGGCTGGGCAAGGCGTACCGGCGGCGGTGGGCGCTGGCCGACTGCACGCTGGACGTCCCGGCCGGGCACGTGACCGGGCTGGTCGGCCCGAACGGCGCGGGCAAGTCCACGCTGCTCGGCCTCGCCGCGGGGATGCTGACGCCCTCCGCCGGCACGATCGAGGTGTGCGGCGGCGTGCCGGGCAGCGGGCCGGCGCAACTGGCCAAGGTCGGCTTCGTCGCGCAGCACACGCCCCTCTACGCGCACCTGACCGTCGAGGAGCACCTGCGGCTGGGCGCGCGGCTCAACCCCGGCTGGGACGACCGGCTCGCCCGCGACCGGATCGCCCGGCTCGGGCTGGACCCGGCGCGGCCCGCGGGGAAGCTGTCCGGCGGCCAGCGCGCCCAGGTCGCGCTCACCCTCGGCGTCGCCAAGCGCCCCGAGCTGCTGCTCCTGGACGAGCCGGTCGCCTCGCTCGACCCGCTGGCCCGGCGCGAGTTCCTCCAGGACCTCATGGAGGCCGTGGCCGAGCACGGGCTGGGCGTGGTGCTGTCCTCGCACCTGATCGCCGACCTGGAACGCGTCTGCGACCACCTGGTCGTGCTGGTGGACGCCGAGGTCCGGCTCACCGGCGAGGTGGACCGCCTGCTCGCCACGCACCGCAGGCTGACCGGGCCGCGGCGCGACGTGCGCACCCTGCCCGCGGACCAGCAGGTCGTCTCCGCCCGCCACACCGACCGCCAGACCACCGTGCTCGTCCGCACCGAGGGCCCGATCCTCGACCCCGCGTGGGACGTCGGCGAGCCGGACCTGGAGGACCTGGTGCTGGCCTACCTGAGCCGCCCGGCCCTGGGGGTCGTCCGATGACCTGGCTGGCCTGGCGGCAGCTCCGCTTGCCGGTGGTCTCGGTGCACGCGGCGATCGTGCTGATCGCCGTCGTGCTCGTGGCCACGCGGCCGGGACGGGGCACGCTCGACGACCACGAGACCCTCTACAGCGGCGGCCTGGTCGCCGTGCACGTGCTGCCCGCGCTGCTCGCCGTGTTCTGGGCCGTGCCGATGATCACCCGCGAGCTGGAGGCGGGCACGCACAACCTGGTGTGGAGCCAGAGCGTCACGCGCACCCGGTGGCTCGCGGTCAAGCTCGGCGTCGGCGTGCCGGCCGCCGCGCTCACCGCCGGCCTGCTCAGCCTGGTGGTGACGTGGTGGGCCGACCCGATCGACACCGACGTCGGGCCGGAGCGCCAGGGCAACGTGGGCCGGCGCCTGGCCCCCGTGGTGTTCGCGGCCAGGGGCATCGCGCCCGTCGGGTACGCGGTGTTCGCGTTCGTGCTGGCCGTCGCGGTCGCGGTCCTGGTGCGCCGCACCCTGCCCGCCATGGCCGTGACGCTCGTCCTGTTCGCCGCCGTGCAGGTCGTCGTGCCGTACGCGGTGCGCCCGCACCTGCTGCCGCCGACCGAGGAGCCGGTCGCGATCACCGCGCAGAGCATCGCCGGCATCCGGACGGAGGAGGGCTCCGGCGGCGAGGTGCCCGAGTCGCTGACCGTGCGGGAGCCCGGCGGCGCGTGGGTGCTGGTCAACGAGACCGTGGACGCGAACGGCGTCGCGGTCCGCCCGTTGCCCGAGGCCGTGCGCCACTGCCTGCCGTCGTCGCCGCCCGACGCCGAGGCGCGGCTGGACCTGGGGCGGATCCGCGCGTGCTTCGCGGGCCTGTCCGACCTCGGCTACCACCAGCGCCTCGCCTACCACCCGGCCGGCCGGTTCTGGGCGCTCCAGTGGCTCGAACTGGCGTTGTTCCTCGCGGTGTCGGCGCCGCTGACGTGGTTCTGCTTCCGCCGCCTGCGCCACCTGTCCTGAAGATCACACCGAACGAGGGGGAGACCATGCGTCAGTTCGCGTTCCTGGTCGCACTGGCCCTGCTGACGGCCGCGACCCCGGCCCCGGCGGGCGCCGACACCACCGCCGACCCGGCGCCGCGCCTGCCCGCGCCGACCGGGCGGCAGCCCGTCGGCACGACCGCGCTGCACCTGCGGGACACCACCCGGCCCGACCCGTGGGTGCCGTCCGCGGGCGCGCGGGAGCTGATGGTGTCGTTGTTCTACCCGGCGGCGTCCGACCGCGGGCCGAGGAAGCAGTACCTGACGCCCGTCGAGTCGGCGGCGGTGCTGGAGGAGGCCGGCGTCACCACCGTGCCGCCCGACGCGCTGAGCGCGGTCCGGACGAACTCCGTCGTGGACGCGGGTGACTGGGGCCCGCCGCCCCTCTAGCCGCAGGTGGTT
>NZ_JBHYXZ010000068.1:28442-43711 GCF_042752395.1 Actinosynnema sp. NPDC059335
ATTCCCCCCATCCGCTCTTCGCGCGTCCCTCACTAAAAACTTATTTTACTAGCGCCCGTTCGCCCTCACTCACGGCTAGACGCTGGTCGTGCTGTCGCCGGGCTACAAGCGGCCCCGCGCCACGCTGACCGCGCTGGCGGAGGACCTGGCGAGCCACGGTTACGTCGTCGCCGTGGTCGACCACACCTACGAGAACGTCGCCACCACGTTCCCGGACGGGCGCGTCGCGTCCTGCGCGTCCTGCGCGATCCTCCACGACCCGGACTTCTGGGCGAAGCTCGGCGAGGGCCGGGCGGCCGACGTGTCGTTCGTGCTGGACCAGCTCACCGGGCCGCTGCGCCACCGGCGCGGCGCGAACCTGGTGGACGCGTCCCGCGTCGCGCTGGGCGGCCACTCCGTGGGCGGGGCGAGCGCCCTCGACGCCGCGCGGGCCGACTCGCGCATCCGCGCCGTGATCAACGTGGACGGCACGCTCTCCACGCCCGTGCCGGCCTCGGGCATGTCGCAGCCGGTGATGTTCCTGGGGCGGCAGGACAACTACGCGCCCGGCACGCCCGGCGCCCGGAGCTGGGAGGACGCCTGGCCGGCGCTGACCGGCTGGAAGCGCTGGCTGGTGGTGGCGGGCATGGTGCACCCGTCGTTCACCGACCTCGGGGTCGTGGCGCCGCAGCTCGGCCTCGACTTCGGCGCGGAGGTCGGCGGCGAGCGCGGCGCGGCGATCACCCGCGCGTACGTCCGGGCGTTCTTCGACCGGCACCTGCGCGGCGTGCCGCAGCCCCTGCTCGACCGGGCGTCGGCGCGCTACCCGGAGGTCTCGGTCGTGGCGCCGTCGAGCTGACCGACGAGCACCCGCTTCGCCGAGTGGACGTGCTCCTCGGCGTGGCGGGCGACCTCGGCGGCGTCGCCGGCGGCGAGCAGCCGGACGATCTCCCGGTGCTCGTCCACGACCACCGCCCGGTAGTCGTGGTGCCCGAGCCGGATGCGGGTGAGCTGGAACAGGTGGACCTGCGACCGCACCGCGTGCCACGCCTCCAGCAGCCGCCGGTTCCCCGCGGCGCGGTAGATCGTCTCGTGGAACTCCATGTCCAGGGCGAGCAGTTCCTCGCTCGGCGCGCCCGCCGCCACGCCGCGGGCCATCCCGTCCACGAGCCCGCCGAGGGCGTCGAGGTCGACCCGGCCGATGGCGCTCCGGCCGGCCAGCCCCTCCAGCGCGGCCCGGACCGAGTAGACCTCCTCGGCGTCGCGGGCGGTCAGGTCGATCACCCGCGCGCCGCGGTGCCAGGCGCTGCGCACCAGCCCCTCCCGCGCCAGCACGGCGAGCCCTTCGCGGACCGAGCCGCGGCTCACGTCCAGCGACGCGGCCAGCTCCACCTCGCGCACCGGCGAGCCCGGCGGGAAGACGCCCGCGAAGATCGCCTCCCGGATCAGGTCGGCGGCCTCGTCCGCGAGACCGCGCCGGTCCGCCCTGCGCAGCTCCATGATGTCGAATGTTGACATTGGCTCGGTCGGTGGTCAAGGTGGGTCCATGAGACCTGGTTTCCACCTCGCGGTCCCGGTTGACGACCTGGACGCGGCGCGGGCGTTCTACGGCGGTGTGCTGGGCCTCGCGGAAGGGCGTTCGGCCGAGAGGTGGGTGGACTGGGACTTCTACGGCCACCAGTTCGTGACCCACGTCGTGCCCGGACCGCGCGGCGACTCCGGCCGCAACCCGGTCGACGGCCACGACGTGCCGGTGCCGCACTTCGGGCTGCTGCTGCCGATCCCCGAGTTCCACGCGCTGGCCGACCGGCTGCGCGCGGCCGGCACGGAGTTCGTGATCGAGCCGTACCTGCGGTTCGAGGGCGAGCCGGGCGAGCAGTGGACGATGTTCCTCCGCGACCCGGCGGGCAACGCGCTGGAGTTCAAGGCGTTCGCCGACGAGTCGCAGGTGTTCGCCCGGTGAGCCGCGGCGTCCTGGTCACCGGTGGCAGCCGCGGCATCGGCGCGGCGATCGCGCAGGCGTTCCGCGACCTGGGGGACGACGTGGTGGCACTGTCCTCCTCGGACGTGGACCTGGCCGACCCCGACGCGATCGAGCGAGTCGTCGGCTCCGCCGTGGACACGCTCGGCGGGATCGACGTGCTGGTCAACAACGCGGGCCTGGTGGAGCTGGGGTCGGTGGACCTGACCTACGCGCAGTGGCGGTCGTTGTGGCGGCGCACGTTCGCGGTGAACGTGTTCGGCGCGGCGGACATGTCGTACTGCGTGGCCAGGCACATGATCGAGCGCGGCGTCCGCGGGCGGATCGTCAACGTCGGCTCGCGCGGCGCGTTCCGCGGCGAGCCGGACATGCCCGCCTACGGCGCGAGCAAGGCGGCGCTGCACTCGATGGGGCAGTCGCTCGCGGTCGCCCTCGCGCCGCACGGCATCGCGGTGGCCTCGGTGGCCCCGGGGTTCGTGGCCACCGACCGGGTGGCCTCCATGGTGACCGACGACGTGCGGCGGCAGAGCCCGTTCGGGCGGGTCGCCCGGCCGGAGGAGGTCGCCGCCGCGGTGGTCTACCTCGCCTCGCCCGAGGCCGAGTGGGCGTCCGGCGCGGTGCTCGACCTCAACGGCGCTTCCTACCTGCGAACGTGAACGGAGACGTGGTGAGCCGGTCCGGATCGGTCGGGGTCATGCTGCCCCGCGACCTCGCGCCCGAGCGGGTGCTGCCGTTCGCGCGGCGCGCCGACGAGCTGGGGTTCGACGAGCTGTGGGTGGTGGAGGACCTGGGTTTCCGCGGCGGCGTCGGCCAGGCCGCGGCGGTGCTCGCGGTGACGGAGCGCGTCCGGGTCGGCATCGGGCTGCTGCCGGTGGGCGCGCGCAACGCCGCGTTCGCCGCGATGGAGGCCGCGACGCTGGCCCAGCTGTTCCCCGGCCGGGTGGACATCGGCATCGGGCACGGGATGCCCGGCTGGATGCGGTCGGTGGGCGAGTGGCCGGCCGGCCCGTTGGCGCTGCTGGAGGAGTACCTGGGCGCGGTGACCGCGCTGCTGCGCGGCGAGTCGGTCGAGCCGGGGCAGCACGTGCGGCTGCACGGGGTGCGGCTGGAGGAGGCGTGCGTGCCGGACAGCCCGCCGCCCGTGCTGGCGGGCGTGCGCGGACCGAAGTCGCTGGCCGTGTCCGGGCGGGTGGCGGACGGGACGATCCTGGCCGAGCCGACGACGCCGGAGTACGCCCGTGCCGCGCTGGCGCACATCGGCGCGGGCCGGCCGCACCGGCTGGTGGGCTACAACGCGGCCGTCGTGGACGCGGACGGCGCGGCGGCGGTCGAGGCGGTGCGGTCCGGCCTGGAGTGGATCGGCGAGCCGGACTGGATCCCGCACATCGCGCCGCTGCCGTTCGCGGCGGAGTTCGCCGCGCTGCGCCGGGAGTGCGCGAGCCGGGAGGAGTTCGCGCGCCGGCTGCCGGCGGAGTGGGTGCGGCAGCTCGCCGTGACCGGCACGCCGCGGGAGGCGCGGGCGCGGCTGGAGGAGCTGTTCGCGGCCGGGGTGGACAGCGCCGTGCTGTTCCCGATCGGCCCGGACCCGTCGGCCGCCCTGGAGAACCTCGCGGCGGTGCTCTGAGGCACGCGTCGGGCGCGGGCGACGTCGACTCCCGGGTCGCGCGGGTCTTCCCCGGGACCGGCGGGGGATGCCGATCCGCCGCGGGCCTCCCCGGCGTCGGGCCGACCGTCGCGTGTGGTCAGTCCGACGCGAGGATCAGCTGACGGGCCTTGCGCGTCACGGGAAGGGCGCTGTCGCCGTAGTTGCCCAGGACCACCGCCGTCCACCCGGAGCCGGGGAACCAGTCCAGGTTGGTGGACACGCCCCTCGCGCCGCCGTTGTGGCCGTTGATCCGGCGGCCGTCCACGTAACGCGTGCTCGGCCCGTACCCCTCGAAGAAGTCCGGGCCCAGGGGCCACTTCGGGCTCGCGGCGAGGTGGGTGTGCGCCGCCGAGTGGAGCGCGTCGCGCTGGAACGCGCTCGCGAAGCGCGCCACGTCGGCGGCGGTGGCGAACGCGCCGCCGGCGGGGCCGGCGAGGATGCCCCCGTCGAACATGCCGATCACGTCCGTCCACTCCGCGCCGCCGAGCTTGTCGTAGGGGTGGGCGAGGCGGCGGTCCGCGCGCCACTCGGCCGGGGTGGGGAAGAACGCCGTGGACATGCCGGCGCGGGCGAACACGTGCTCGCGGACGTAGTCGTGGTAGCTCTGCCCCGACACCCGGGCCACGATCTCGCCCAGCACGTGATAGCCGTCGTTGCTGTAGTCGTTCCCGGAGCCCGGGGTGAAGCGCAGCGGCAGGGTCCGGATGAAGGCCGCGGTGCCGGCGAACATCTCGTCCAGGGTCGTCCACTGGTCCTGGCCCGGGGGTCGCGGCGGGTTGATCGCCGGCCGGCCCAGGCCGGACGTGTGGGTGAGGAGCTGGTGGACCGTGACGGACTCGGCGACCTCGGGCCGGAAGCCCGACAGGTAGGTCCCCAGGGACGCGCCGTAGGAGACCTCGCCCCGCTCGGCGAGCTGGTGGACGGCGGTCGCGGTGAACAGCTTGGTGATCGAGCCGAGGGCGAACAGCGTGTCCGGGCCGTTGGGGACGCCCCGCGCCTTGTCCGCCATCCCGTGCGCACGGGCCAGGACGGTCCTGTCCCGGCGCGTCACGAGCACGGTGCCGGAGAACGCGTCCTGCTCGGCGAGCTGCGCGAGGTGCCGGTCGAACTCGCCACCCGGTCGGAAGCCGTCGGGGACGCGGTCGGAGCCGGCGCGGGCCTGTGCCGGGCCGCCGGCGGCCACCAGCCCGCCCGCGACCGAGCCGACCCCCAGCGCGGCGACCACGGTTCGGCGTGACGGCCGGGTCGTCGGGGGCTCGGCGGTGTCCGACTTCGGTGCGTGGTGCTTGGTCATGGCCCGGAGCGTGCCGGGCGTCGGTCAGGATCTTGTCAGGATCGGGCGAGGGCTCCGCTCCTCTGGGCGGATTCACAGGTTCGCGGGCGAGACTCCCGGGCATGCCGGCACGCATCCTGGTCGCCGAGGACGACCGCAAGCAGGCGGAGGTGATCCGCCGCTACCTCGAACGCGAGGGCCACGAGGCCACCGTGGTGCACGACGGGCGCGCCGCGCTGGACCACGCGCGACGACGCCCGCCGGACCTGCTGCTGCTCGACGTGATGCTGCCGGGCCTGGACGGCCTGGCCGTGTGCCGGGCGCTGCGCGCCGAGCGGGACGTGCCGATCGTCATGCTCACCGCGCGGGCCGGCGAGGACGACCTGGTGCTCGGTCTCGCGCTCGGCGCGGACGACTACCTCACCAAGCCCTACCGGCCCAGGGAACTCCTCGCCAGGGTGGCCGCCGTGCTGCGCCGCGCCGCCCGCGTCACGGGGGCCGAGCCGGCGCGGTACCGGGTCGGCGACCTGGTGGTCGACGTGGCGCGGCACGAGGTCCGCGCCGGCGGCCGCCCGGTGGGCACGACGCCGGCCGAGTTCGCCATCCTGGCCTGCCTCGCGGCCGCGCCGGGGCGGGCGTTCACCCGGCAGCTGCTGCTGGAGCGGGTCGGCGGCTTCGACCGCGACGTCACCGGCCGCACGATCGACACGCACGTGGTCAACCTGCGCCGCAAGGTCGAGCCGGTCCCCACCCGGCCGCGGTACCTGCTCACCGTCTACGGCGTCGGCTACAAGCTGGCCGAAACCGCGGGGGAGGGGGACGGCGGTGCGCCGTAGCCTGCTGTCGCGGCTGGTCGGGCTGTCGCTGACCGTGGCGGCGCTCGCGGTCGGCGCGACCGCGGTGCTCGCCACCCGCGGCACGGGCGACCGGCCGCGCGAGGACCCGGCCGCCGACGCGTCGCTGCTGTCGACCGACGGCGGGATCCTCGCCCGGCTGCGCGCCTACGCCGACGAGCACCGCGACTGGACCGGAGTCGACGCGCTCGTGCGGGAGCTGGCGGAGGCCACCGGCCGCCGCATCGCCCTCACCGGACCGGACGGCACGCCGTTCGTGGACTCGGCCGTGCTCCTCGGGGGCGTCCCCGTCGACCTGCCCGCCGCGCCCGCGGCGACGATCGACGCCACCCGCCCGCCGCCCGCCGCCGGCGCGCCGCCGCCCAACGTGGTGGTGCGGGACCCGGCGCTGGGCGTGCACCTCGGGTTCTTCGTCTGGCGGCTCACCGAGGAGGAGCGGCGGCAGCGGCAGGCGCACGTCGACCGGGCGCTGGACTGCCTGCGCGCGACCGCCCACGAGCGGACGGCCGCGCACCGCCGCCACGTCGTCGGTTCGCGGCCGGGTGAGCCGGTGGCGGACCCGTGCGTGCCCGAGGCGCTGGTCGCGCCGTCGGCGGCCGGTCGGGCGCTCGACGAGCGGGCGGTGGACCTGGCCGTCCCCTGCCTGGCCGGGCACGGCCTCGCCTACGAGGTCACGACCGACCCGACCGGGGCACGGGCGCTGCGCCCGCGGCAGGCGGCGACCCCGGCCTGGAGCGGGTGCCTGGAGTCCGCGCGGGCCGAGGCCAAGCGGCCGTACGTCGCCGCGCCCGCCCACCTGTACCTCGGCGCGAGCGACCGGTTCGACCCCTTCTCCCCGGACGGCCGGTGGCGGACGGCGGCGACGGTGGTGGCCGTCCTGCTCGTCGCGGCCGCCGTCACGGTGCCGGCCGGCCGCCGGCTGGTGCGCCCGATCCGCGCGCTGACCGTCGCGGCCGATCGGATGGCGGCCGGCGACCGCGCGACCCGCGTCCCGGTGCGCGGTGACGACGAGATCACCCGCCTCGCCGCCGCCTTCAACACCATGGCCGACGCGATCGCGAGCGCCGACCACCGCCGCCGGGCGCTCGTCGGCGACGTGGCCCACGAGCTGCGCACCCCGCTCGCGAACATCCGCAGCCACCTGGAAGCCGTGCAGGACGGCGTGCTGCCGTTCGACCCGGCGCTGGTCGGGTCGCTGCTGGAGGAGGAGTCCCTGCTGGAACGCCTCGTGAGCGACCTGCACGACCTCGCGCTCGCCGACGCGGGCATGCTGCGCGTGCACCCGGAGGAGCGGCAGGCGGCCGACCTCGCCGAGCAGGCCGTCGCCGCGCACCGCGCCGGGGCGGAGGCGTGCCGGGTGGACCTGCGGGTCGTGGCGGACCGGTCCGTGGTGGTGCGGGCCGACCCGGCCAGGCTGCGCCAGGCGCTGGGCAACCTCGTGTCCAACGCGATCCGGCACACCCCGGCCGGCGGGTCCGTGGTGGTCGCCGTGCGCGGGCACGCGGACGCGGTGGAGTTCGCCGTCGCCGACACCGGGACCGGCATCGCCGCGGCCCACCTGCCGCACGTCTTCGACCGCTTCTACCGCGCCGACCCGTCCCGCAGCCGCGCCACCGGGGGCAGCGGCCTGGGGCTCGCGATCGCCAGGCACCTGGTCGAGGCGCACGGCGGCACGCTCACCGCGGTGAGCGCGCCCGGCCGGGGCTCCACCTTCACCCTCCGCCTGCCGACCGGGGAACCCGTCGACCGCGGAAGGGACCGCGCCTGAGGCGCGACGGGCGGTCAGGGTTGGCGCAGGGCCGCGCCGACGACCGAGGTCACCGCCCGCTGGACGGCGTCCCGCCCCGGCCGCGCGCCGCCGCGATCGGCGAACAGCAGGTGCGCCGTGCCGATGAGGGTCGGCGCGAGCGCCTCGACCGGGGCGTCCGGCGCGAGGCGGCCGAGATCGCGTTCCGCGGCCAGGTAGGTCTCGATCATGGTCACCGCCTCGGTCAGCACCGGGACGCCGGCGGGCCAGGTCTCGCGCAGCCGGGCGCGCAGCTCGTCCCGGAACGTCACCAGGGCCACGATCGCCACCGCCACCGACCCGAACAACGCGATCAGCGCGTCGGTGAGGTTGTCGCCGACCGTGCCGCTGCCCGCGGCCCCGCGCAGGGCCGCGGCCTGGGCGTCCATCCGGTGCACCCGGTCGAGCACGAAGGCCGCCAGGAACGCGTCGAAGTCCTCGAAGTGCCGGTGCAGGACACCCTTGGCGACCCCCGCCTCCGCGGTGACCGCACGGCTGGTCAGCGCGCTGGGACCGTCCCGCAGCAGGATGCGGTCGGCGGCGTCGAACAGCTGCTCGCGGACGTCGCGGATGGCCACACCGGTCGGCACGGCACTCCTCTCGGTTGACGAGTGGGCATCTGCCCACTCATAGTGGGCGCATGCCCACTCTACCGTCGGAACCCCATCGCGCGCGGAACATGGCCGAGTCGTTCGGCGCGGACCCCGAGCGCTACGACCGCACCCGGCCCTCCTACCCGGACGCCGCCGTGGCCGCGATCGTCGCCGCCGCGCCGGGCCCGGACGTGGTCGACGTCGGCGCGGGCACCGGCATCGCGGCCCGCCTGTTCCAGGCGGCCGGGTGCCGGGTGCTCGGGGTCGAGGTCGATCCCCGGATGGCCGCCTGGGCACGTCGGCGCGGCGTCGAGGTCGAGGTGGCCGCGTTCGAGGACTGGGACCCCGCCGGCCGGGTGTTCGACGCGGTCGTGGCCGGTCAGACCTGGCACTGGGTGGACCCGGTCGCGGGCGCGGCCAAGGCGGCGCGCGTGCTGCGGCCCGGTGGCGTGCTGGCCGTGTTCTGGAACGTCGCCCGGCCGCCCGCCGACCTGGCGGCGGCCTTCGCCGAGGTCTACCGGCGGGTGCTGCCGGACTCGCCGCTGACGCGCCCCGCCGGCGGCCCCTCGCCGTTCACCACCGCGGCGGTCGACGGCATCCGGCGGTCGGGGGCGTTCGGCGAACCCGGCGAGCAGCGGTTCGACTGGGAGCGGACCTACACCCGGGATGAGTGGGTGGACCAGGCGCCGACCTCGGGCGCGCACGCCCTGATCCCGCCGGAGAGGGCGGACGAGGTGCTGACCGGCATCGGCGCGGCCGTCGACGCGGTGGGCGGCAGCTTCGTGATGGCCTACACCACCGTCGTGGTCACCGCGGTCCGGTCCCGCTGAGCGGCCGCGTCCCGGGACGGCCGGCGCTCGGGTTACGTTCTGGGCATGACGGACGAACGGTCGCGCGAGGACGGCCGCGGGGCCGAGCCGGACTGGGCCCGGTGGCGGCGTCCCGGCCCCACCCCGGCGCAGCAGCGGCACGACGTCTGGCTCGCGCTGGCGGCGATGGCGTGCACCGTCGTGGTGACGGTGCTGATCAGCAGCATGGGCGCGAGCCCGTGGGACGGCGGGCCGCCGCTGGTCGAGCAGTTCGCCTGGGGTGCGGTGCTGACCGCGCCGCTGGTGGCGCGGCGGCGGTTCCCGCTGGTGGTGCTGCTCGTCGTCGCGGTGCTGTTCATCGTGGCGCAGTCACGGCGGGTCGGGGACAACCTCGTGCCGTCGGTCGCGTTGTTCCTGGCGATGTTCAGCGCGGGCGCGTGGGGGCGAGACCGGACCAAGGCGCGGTGGGCGCGGATCGCGGTCGTCGTCGGGATGTTCGCCTGGCTCGGGTTCGGGCTGGTGCGGTTCCTGGTCGAGCCCGCGCCCGAGTTCGCCCGCGCCTCCGGCCCGCTCGACCCCGTGCTCGCGTCGGTCCTCTACGGCATCGGGTTCAACCTGCTGTTCTTCCTCGCCGCGTACTTCTTCGGCGACATGGCGTGGGTGTCGGCCCGCCGGCAGGCCGAGCTGGAGCACCGGGCGGAGGAGCTGCGCCGCTCGCAGGAGCAGAACACCCGGGGCGCGATCGTCGCCGAACGCGTGCGCATCGCCCGCGACCTGCACGACGTCGTGGCGCACCACGTGTCGGTGATGGGCGTGCAGGCGGGCGCGGCCCGCCGGGTGCTCGACCGCGACCCGGAGCTGGCCCGCGACGCGTTGCGGACCGTCGAGGACACCGCGCGCACCGCCATCGGCGAGCTGCGCGGCCTGCTGGGCGTGCTGCGGGCCGACCCGGACGAGGCGGTCGCCGAGGCGGCGGGCGAGACGTCGTCGCCGGGGCTGGACCAGCTCCCGGAGCTGGCCGAGCAGGCCCGGTCCGCCGGGCTGGAGGTGGTGCACGGCGTGTACGGCGACCCGCGGCCGGTGCCGGAGGGCGTGGCGCTGTCGGTGTACCGGATCGTGCAGGAGTCGTTGACGAACGTGGTGAAGCACGCCGACGCGCGCAAGGCCGACGTGCGGGTGCGGTTCCTGGAGAACAGCCTGGAGGTCGAGATCGCCGACGACGGCCGGGGCCGGGGCAGCGGGGCGGCCAGGGCCGGGTTCGGCCTGGTCGGGATGCGGGAGCGGGTCGCGGTGCACGGCGGGGAGCTGGAGACCGGACCCCGCCGTGACGCGGGCTACCGGGTCCGTGCGAGGTTCCCCGCATGACGACTCCGTTGCGCGTGGTGCTCGCCGACGACCAGGACCTGGTCCGGGCGGGCTTCCGGGTGATCCTCGGCACCGAGGACGACATCGAGGTCGTGGGCGAGGCGCGGGACGGCGTCGAGGCGGTGGACGTCGTCGGCCGGTTGCAGCCGGACGTGGTGCTGATGGACGTGCAGATGCCCGGCATCGACGGGCTGGAGGCGACCCGGCGCATCCTCGGGCCGGACGGCGCGGGCCACCCGATCAAGGTCGTCATCCTGACCACGTTCGACCGTGAGGATTACCTGTTCGAGGCGTTGCGGGCGGGCGCGAGCGGGTTCCTGCTCAAGAACGCCTCGCCGGAGGACCTGGTCGACTCGGTGCGGGTGGTGGCGCGGGGCGACGCCCTGCTGTCGCCGGAGGTGACGCGCCGGGTGATCGCCCGGTTCGCCGCGCCGGGCCCGGCCACCCCCTCGCGCCGGCCGTCGGAGCTGACCGACCGGGAGTTCGAGGTGCTGGTGCACCTGGCGCGCGGGGCGAGCAACGCGGAGATCGCGGCGGCGCTGTACCTGGGCGAGACGACGGTGAAGACGCACGTGTCGCGCATCCTGGCCAAGCTCGGCCTGCGCGACCGCACGCACGCCGTCGTGTTCGCCTACGAGCAGGGGATCGTGGAACCGGGCCGGACCTGAGCGGAGGGCGTCGGGCCGGCCGGTCCCGTGCGCGCCGGGCCTCGCTTCCGGCGGTGCGGTGCGGGCTCCTCGTCCGTCCCGGCGCGTTCCCGGCTCGACGGCCACCCGGCGTGATCGACCGTGCACGTGTCCTCCGCGAGGATGACCCCGGCAGTCGATCTCCAGCCGGACGTTCCGCCCACGTCCGCCGCCTAGCGTTGCGGGCATGTTGACAGTGACGTCGGTCAGCCGGAGTTTCGGCGACCACCAGGTCCTGGACGGCGTGTCCTTCGAGGTCCGCCCCGGTCGCATGACCGGGTTCCTGGGCGCGAACGGGTCGGGCAAGACCACCACCATGCGCATCGTCCTCGGCGTCCTCGCCGCGCACGCGGGCACGGTCGCCTGGCAGGGCTCGCCGGTGACCGGCGCGGTGCGGCAGCGGTTCGGGTACATGCCCGAGGAGCGCGGCCTGTACCCGAAGATGGGCGTCGCCGAGCAGATCAGCTGGCTCGGCCAGCTGCACGGCCTGGACCGGGACACGGCGCGGCGCAACACCGAGCGCCTGCTGGACCAGCTCGAACTGGGCCACCGGGCCAAGGACAAGCTGGAGGAGCTGTCGCTGGGCAACCAGCAGCGCGCTCAGGTCGCCGCCGCCCTGGTGCACGACCCCGTCATGCTGATCCTGGACGAGCCGTTCTCCGGCCTGGACCCGATCGCGGTCGAGACGGTGCTCGGCGTGCTGCGCGAGCGGGCCGCCAACGGCGTGCCCGTGCTGTTCTCCAGCCACCAGCTCTCCGTGGTGGAGCGGCTGTGCGACGACGTCGTGATCATCTCCGGCGGCCGGATCGCGGTCGGCGGCGCCCGCGACGAGCTGCGCGCCCGGTACGGCACCGCGCGGTTCGAGCTGGTCGTGGCCTCCGACGCCGGGTGGGTGCGGGACGTGCCGGGCGTGCGGGTGGTCGACGTCGACGGTCCCCGCGTGGTGTTCGAACCGGACGGCGACCCGGGCGCGGACCAGGTGGTCCTCGAAGCCGCCCTGCGCCGCGGCTCCGTGCGCAGCTTCACCCCCGTCGTGCCGACGCTCGACGAGATCTTCAAGGAGGCGATCTGATGACCGGCGTGACGGAGCAGGGCGGCGGGTCCCGCGGTTTCGCGGCGGCCACCCGGCTGGTCGCCGAGCGGGAGATGAAGACGTTCCTGCGGGCCAAGGGTTTCTGGATCGGCCTCGCGGTCATCGTGGTCGGCCTGTTCGCGATCTCCATCCTGCCGACGGTGCTCGGCGGCGGTGAGACCAAGGTCGCCGCGGTCGGCGACGCCGCCGGGGTGCTGACCGACAGCGGGCTGGAGGTGCGCGAGGTCGCCGACGTGGCCGCCGCCGAGGCGCTCATCCGCTCGGAGGAGGTCGAGGCGGCGGTCGTGCCCGACACCACGGGGGAGTCCGCCACGGGCGTGCGCGTGCTGGCGCTGTCCGACGCGCCGACCGACGTGCTCGCCTCGCTGAGCACCGCGCCGCCGGTGGACCTGCTCGACCCGGCCGAGGTGGGCCAGGGCCAGCGGCAGCTCGCGATCATGGTGTTCTCGCTGGTGTTCCTGATGTTCGGGATGAGCGGGGTGGCGATCGCGCAGAGCACGGTGACCGAGAAGCAGACCCGCATCGTGGAGATCCTGGTGGCGACGGTGCCGGTGCGGGCGCTGCTGGCGGGCAAGATCGTGGGGCACTCGCTGCTGACGATCGGCCAGGTGGTGGTGATCGCGGTGGCCGCGCCCATCGCGCTGCGGCTGGGCGGCCACTCGGAGCTGCTGTCGCTGATCGCGCCCGCGCTGGGCTGGTTCGTGCCGTTCCTGGTGCTGGGGTTCGTGCTGCTGGCCGCCATGTGGGCGGTCGCCGGGTCGCTGGTCAGCAGGCAGGAGGACCTGGGGTCGAGCATGAGCCTGGTGATGATCCTGGTGATGGGCCCGTACTTCGGCGTGATGTTCTTCTCCGACAACGTCACCGTGCTCACGGTGCTGTCGTTCGTGCCGTTCTCGTCGGCCATCGCGATGCCGGTGCGGCTGTTCACCGGGGAGGCGGCGGTGTGGGAGCCGCTGCTGGCGCTGGGCCTGCTGGCCGCGAGCGTCGTGCTGATCGTGCTGCTGGCGAGCCGGGTGTACTCCGGGTCGCTGCTGCACACCGGCGGCAAGCTGGCGCTGGCCAAGGCGTGGGCGCGGGAGCAGTAGGGGGGTTCGCCGCGCTCACCTCGGACGTCCCGGCCGGGCGGCTCACGCCCCGCCGGGACGTCCCGTCGTGTGCGCCCGTCACGCAAAGTTACGGGCAACGGGCCGTCCCCGGTCGCCGTATAGGGGGTGACCGAGTGGAGGAGGTGTCACGTGCCCGATCGGGACCGCGAGTTCCGGGCCTACTTCGAGGCACGGGCGGCCGTCGTGCGGCGGACCGCCTACTTGCTGTGCGGTGACTGGCACCGGGCCGAGGACCTCGCGCAGGTCGCGCTGGCCAAGGTGTACGTGCACTGGGGACGCCTGGACCGGGACGGACGGGTCGACGCGTACGTGCGCAAGGTGCTGGTGCGGGCCGTCATCGACGAGTCCCGGTGGCGGGGCCGGCGGCCGGAGACGGTGGTCGAGGCCGTGCCGGAGGTCGCCCGCACGTCGACGGGGGTCGAGGAGGCCATGGACGTGCGGCGCGCGTTGGCGGCGCTGCCGCCGCGGCAGCGGGCCGCCGTCGTGCTGCGGTACTGGGAGGACCTGCCGGTCGCGGAGACGGCGGCGGCGCTCGGGTGCAGCGAGGGAACGGTGAAGAGCCAGGTGTCCAAGGGCCTGAGCGCGTTGCGGCGCGCGCTGGCGACCAGGCCGACCGTGCTGTGGGAGGGCTCGTGAGCGACGAGGTGCGGGACATGATCCGGACTGCGCTGGCCGACGAGCCGGGGTTGGGCCTGGAGTTCGAGCGCGTCGTGGCGGACGGGCGCAGGCGGCGGGCCCGGCGGCGGCTCGGGGCGCTGTCGGCGACGGCGGCCGGGATCGTCGCGGCGGTCGCCACGACCGCGGTCGTGACCGGCGGGTCCACGCGCGAGCCGGCCCCGCCCGCGGGGGTGCTGTCGCCCGCGCCCACGACGACCGCCACCGCCTCGCCGGGCTGCGTGGTGCCCGCGATGACCGGCGGTTTCGCCGACCAGCCGCGCGGCACGGCCACCCCGGAGGAGCTGGCCGAGTCGGGCCGGCTCACCGACGCGGTCCGGCAGTCGCCGCTGCCGCTGCCGCCCGGGGTGGAGGCGACCCCGTTGACGTTGTGCGTGGTCGCGGAGAGCTGGGGCGGCGACTTCCGGCTCGGCGACCGGACGGTCGTCGTGTACGTCCGCGCGCTCGGCGGTCAGCCGGCCGGCGAGTGCGTGTTCTTCGACGAGGGGACGCGGTGCTCGACCCGGACGCTGCCGGACGGCTCGACGGCGCGGGTCACCGTCGAGCCGGGCGCGGAGGCGGTCCTGGTCAGCGCGGACGTGTGGCGGGCCGACGGCACGTTCGTCCACGTCGTGGAGACCGGCGGGACGGGCTCCACGACGAGGGTGCTGACCGACGACCAGCTCGTCGCCCTCGCCGCCGCGCCGCAGCTGCGGGTGCGGTGGCAGGGGCGGCCGGTGCCCGCCGACCCGTCCGACCGCCGCGCGGCCGAGCTGGACCCGGTGCTGGCGGGCGCGCTGCCCGCCGGGTTGGCGGCCGAGCCCGTGGCCGCGGGCGACGAGCCCCTGCGGTTCCGCGTCCGCCAGGGCGGCTACCGCGCGTTCGCCAACCTGTCCGACGCGGCCGGCCGGGGCTGGCTCATGGTGACCGTGGAGAAGCCCGGGGAGGGCGAGGTGAGTTGCCCCGCCGGGACCACGTGCCGCCTGGTGGACCTGGCCGGCGGTCGGCGGGCGGCGCTGACGACCGGGACGGACGGCGGCCTGACCCGGCTCGCGCTGCACGCGCGGGCGGCGGACGGCAGTCGGCTCACCGTCCACACCTCCAACGCCGCCGTCGCCGGGGACGGCAGCGAGTCCGGCACCCCGACCCGCCCGACCCCGCCGTTGGGGGAGGCGGACCTGATCCGGATCGCGGAACTGCCCGACCTGCACTGGTGACGGCGGCCGACCCGCGGCCGCCCGGCGTGGTTCACCCGGCGTGGTTCGCCCGGCGTGGTTCGCCCGGCGTGGTTCGCCCGGCGTGGTTCGCCCGGCGTGGCCGACCGCCTGCGGACCACCCGGCGTGGCCGATCCGGTGCCGCCGACCGGTGGGCTGATCGGTGTGGTCGATCGGCGTGGCGGGTCCGGTGCGGGTGACCGGGCGGTGCGGACGCGGGACAGGGGTTG
>NZ_JBHYXZ010000069.1:0-3261 GCF_042752395.1 Actinosynnema sp. NPDC059335
CCTCCGGATATCCTGTCGCCCGCCTCCGCCGCCGCGCCGCTCTCCGCCGCGCCGCCGCCCGCCATTCCCCGGCAGTCCGCCGCCGCGCGGTCCTCCGCCGTGGCGGCAGTCGCGCCGGCGACCACCGTCGTCCCTCCACCCGGGACGGTCGCGCCGCACCCGTTCTACGGCCCGTTGCTGTTCCACTCCGGACGGATGCGGTGCCTGGTGGGGTACGAGCACCTGTCGGCGTTCCGCGTCCGGGCCCGGGTGCGGGCGAGCGGGGAGCGGTGGTTCTCCGAGTACCTCGCGTCCCGGTTGCTGCTGGGCGACCTGGGCGCGCACGACGCCGGCATCCACGTGCTGCTGGCCTGCCTGCCGCACCGCCGGGCGCTGCCCGTCGCGGCGGAGCGGGTCACGGTGTGGCGTCAGCCCGCCGGCCTGGTCCGCGTGGACGCCGAGGAGCGGTCGCACGACGGCGACGACTACGTCTACGACGTGCGCCTGTCCGATCAGGACGGTGTGCCGATCGCCCGCTGGGACGGGTTGCGGCTGCGCGCGTACGGCCCCCGCCCGTGGCCGGAACCGCCGCCCGCGCCGCTCGTCGGCCCGCTGTTGAGCAGGCGGCTGGCCGAACTGGGCCTCGCCGACCGGCTGGAGTTGGTGACCACCGAGGACGCCGTGGTCGCCCACGCGGCCACGCCCGTCGGCGTCGCCCGGGCGGACGACGGCCGGACGGCCGTGGCACGGGCGCTGCTCGACCTCGGGCTGCCCGGCGACGCGGGCGTGGTGGTCGAGGACAGGACCGAGGACGGCCTGCTGGTGTGCGGGACCGCGGCGGCACGGGTCGTCGCCTTCACCGGCCCGCGCTCCGTCGCCGTCGCCCTGCCCCGGGAGGCGTGAACGCGGTGCGCGAGTTCCACTGGCGGCACGTGGTGACGTTCGACGAGACCAACCTCGTCGGCAACGTCTACTTCGCCCAGTTCCTGCACTGGCAGGGGCACTGCCGGGAGATGTTCCTGGCCCGGCACGCGCCCGGTGTGCTGAAGGAGCTGAGCAGCGGCGGTCTGGTGCTCGCCACCCGGTCGTGCTCGATGGAGTTCTTCGGGGAGTGCTTCGCCTTCGACGAGATCGTCATCGCGATGACCCTGCGGGAGCGCTGGGACAGCGCGCTGCGGATGGGGTTCGACTTCCGGCGGGACGACCGGCTCGTGGCGCGCGGCGAGCAGACGGTCGCCGCGCTGCGCCGCGTCGGGTCGGGGGTCGAGCCGGTTGCGGTGCCGGAGGAGCTGGTGGCCGCGCTCGCACCGTACGAGGTGACGCGCCGCGCGACGTGACGGACCGCGGCGGCGGTTTCGCCGGGGAATTGCCCTGTTCCCGCCGGGCGACGTGACGAGCCGCGCCGACCGCTTCCCCGGAAGGGCTTTGCCGTGTCCCGCGCCGGGCGACGTGGCCGACCTCGGCGGCGGTTCCCGGGGAGCGGGTTGCCGCGCGTCGGGCGACGGCCGACCTCAGCGGCCGGTCGTCCCGTCCGGACCGGGGTTGGCCTCCCGGCCGGGCACGGGCGCGTCCTCGACCGCCTCGGGTTCCGGCCGGCCCTCCGCGAGCGACCGGGTGACCGCCGCCAGGGCGGCCAGGTACGAACTCTCGTCGTGCACCGCTGCCATGTTCCCCTCCACCCGCACCGCTTGATCACTACGCGGAACTCAACCGTCCTCGACGGTACCGCAGGCGACCGGAACCGGACTCACGCTGCGTGAATCCGTCATGCGAACGGATGAGCCCTACCCACCGGTGTTGTGAAGTCGCAGGTGGACGTCACCGGTACCCTGGACGGTCGCTAACAAAACCTATAGCGTCCGTAGCTTGTGGACAGTCTCGCCCACGCATCGAGCGAGACAGACTCTGGAGGTAACGCAGTGAGCAACCCCCGGGAGACCTACGAGTCGCTGAACCTCGAACCCAAACCCATCCGGCCGCACATCCTCGCGGCGGCGACCGTGGTGTTCGGCGACGACTACTACGCGGGTCGGCGCGAGACCATCAACCTGTCGGGCTTCGTCCAACTGAACAAGTGGCCCATGCCGGGATTCGAGCACCGGGTGGACGAGAAGGGGTACGCCGAGTTCGAGACGGAGCTGATCAGCGCGCCCGAGGTCGGCATCAAGGGCTTCAGCTACGAGCTGGACGACCGCATCCAGGTGCTGTCCAACCCGTTCCTGCCCAACACGGGCCACGTGCGCCAGATCGTGCCCGGCAAGAACTTCCCGGCGGAGTTCTACATCCGCCGCTTCGGCATCCTGGAGACGAGCACGCTGCGCCTCGCGCACCGCAACGTCATCGACATCTACGGCGTGGTCGACCACGTGCCGCCGTTCAAGAAGCCGCTCACCGGCCCGTACCTGGGCAAGCCGCGCGGCGACGGCCCGTTCGAGGTCGTGCAGGCGCCGAACGTCGCGCGCGGCACGACGCTGCCCGAGGCGTGGTACCCGGCCGACGACGAGAACCAGCCGGTCGGCATCACCCCGACGGTGTTCTTCGCGCCGAGCGCGGGCCCGTGCATGTCGATGCTGGTCGACCCGTCGATGATCATGCAGGTGTCGCTGGAGGGCCGGGTCGACGTCGAGGTGAACGGCAAGACCGTGCACATCGACCTGGCGGGCGACCACCGCAAGGCCGCCGGCACGGAGATCCTGCTGTTCGGCCCGGAGAAGCACTCGGAGGGCACCGGCGTCCTGGCGCAGATGGCGCGGCTGGCCGTCACCGGCCACTGCCCGGAGCTGGGCGGTCGGGTCATGCTGCGGGCGAGTTGGCCGCGGGTGTCCGGCGGCACGCTGGGCGAGGGCTCCGAGGAGAGCCTGAGCCGCGTCAAGTTCCCCGGCGCGTTGCACCTCGACGCGGAATTCGAGCTGATGACCCCGGCGGCCACGCTCTATGCGGCGAACTCCGTCCACGTCAGCGGTAACCTCACGGACATGGGCGCGACCGGCACCGAGCTGTCGATGAGCGGCGTGGACGCCCCGCTGGTCACCACGGACGACGAGGTGAAGGCCCGTCTGACGGGTGTGCGGCTGGTCATGCGCGACGCGTTCGTCGGCGAGCACGCGGCGGTCAACGTCTGAGCGAGCAGTGACGGTTGTTCCCGGACATACTCGTCGTTGCACCCCGCCCGGGCCTTCGGGGGGGGGCAAACGGGGGCGAAAGCCCCCCCGACTCCAACCCCCCAAAATTAAGAACACACACTTAGACCCCGCCCACCCCCCCCGCGCGCCCCCCCACCCG
>NZ_JBHYXZ010000069.1:3271-43689 GCF_042752395.1 Actinosynnema sp. NPDC059335
GCGGGGTGCGGGGGTGGTCGTGTGTCGGCGGGGGGGGTGCGTGGGCGCCCGCGACCCGCGCGCCCCGCGCCCGCGGCCCGCCCCCGGCCCCCCCCCCGACTCTGGCAGGAAGGCGCCCATGGACCAACGGCTCCTAGTGATGCACCAGGTGATGCTCGCGGACCGTCCCCGGCTGAGCGCCTACGACCGGGCCCTGGCGTCGGTGATCGCGGAAGGCGACGTGGTCGCCGACGTCGGGGCGGGGACCCTGGTGCTGTCGATGCTGGCGCTGCGGCACGGCGCCGGCCACGTCTACGCCATCGAGGCCGACCCGGCGATGGCCGCGGTGGCCGAACGCCTCATCGCGGACAACGACCTGCACGACCGGGTGACGCTCGTCCAGGGCGACGCGCGGGTCGTCCGGCTGCCGCGCCGCGCCGACGTGATCGTCTCCGAGATGATGGGCAACCTCGGCCCCGAGGAGCAGATGGTCGAGATCCTGGACGCGGTGGCCCGGCGCAACCTGCGCCCCGGCGGCGCGGTCGTGCCGCGTCGGCTCACGACCGAGCTGGCGGCCATCGAGTTCGACGGCGAGGGCTGGGGCACCTGGGGCGACGTGGTGCCCGGTTACCGCTTCCACGCCGTGCAGGAGTTCGTCGAACCGCACCCGCAGCTGCACTTCTTCCAGCGGGAGCCACGCCTGCTCAGCCCGCCCGCCCGGCTCTCCGACGACCTGATCGGGCCGGGCACGCCCGGCGGGCCGCGCCGCGAGCTGCGCCTCCCGGTGCACCGGGAGGGCTGCCTGCAGGCCGTGATGGGGTACTTCACCGCCGAGCTGGCCGAGGACGAGGTGCTGTCGAACTTCCCGTCCTACCCCGGCTGCAACTGGGCCGTCTGGGTGTGGCCGTTGCGGCACACCGAGGTGCGCGCGGGCGACGAGGTGCACGTGACCGTGATGCCGCCGCGCGGGCGCGGGCGGGCGCGGGACGCCACCGCGTGGAGCCTGGACTGCCGCATCGTCCGGGCGGGGAGCCGGTGATGCCGTTCGCGGCGGGCACCGTCCGCGACATCCCGGTGCACGGCCTCAAGCTGTGCGGGCTCACGTGGACCGGCGAGTTCCTGATGTTCTCCGAGGCCGTGTCCAACCAGATCATGGCGCTGGACCCGTACAGCGGCCAGGTCGAGCACCGCATCCCGTGTCCCGAGGTGCGCACCGACCTGACGACCGTGGGCGGGAACCTGGTGCAGGTCGTGGGCGAACGCCGGGCGCTGCGCGTGATGGACCCCCGATCGGGTGACGAGCTGCGCGAGTTCCCCAACCCGCGGCCGGGCAACGTGCTGTGCGGGCTGGAGGCCACCCGGCAGGGCATCTGGCTGGGGTACGAGGACCTGCGGCGCATCGACCTGCGCGGCTACGAGGACTTCGAGCTGCTGGACAGCTTCGCGGTGTCGGGCCGGCCCGCCGGTGTCACGGTGTCGGACAACTACCTCGCCTACGCCGACTACGCCGCGTCCACCATCACCATGGTGGACATCGACGAACGGCGCGAGGCGGCCTCGTTCTCGGTCGCGGGCAACCCCACCGGCATCACCTGGGACGGCACCCGGATCTGGTACTGCGACTACACGACCTTGCAGCTCCGGGCCATCGAGGTGCCGGGCGTCGACAAGACCTGAGCAGGAGGCCGGGCATGGCCGTGCGCGTCGCCCGTTCGGATGACCCACCCGGTGCGGTGGCGGTCGTGCTGCGGCTGGGCCGGATCCTCCTCGTCACCACCGCGGTGCTCGGGCCCGCGGCCCTGGCGTGGGCGGCCACGGCGCTGGTGCGCGGCCGGCCCGCGGCGTGGCGGCTCGCGTGGCCGAGGCTGGTGACGCTGCTGACGTGGCTGGGCCCCGCGTTCGTCAAGGCCGGGCAGGTCCTCGGCACCCGGCGCGACCTGCTGCCCTCGGCGCTGTGCGACGCGCTGGCCACGTTGCAGGACTCGGTCGCGCCCCTGTCGGCGGCGCGGGCGGCGGAGGCGCTGGCCGAGGTCTACGGCGACGAGGTGGACACCCTGTTCGCCGAGGTGGACTACGCGGCGATCGCGAGCGGCAGCGTGGCGTGCGTGCACCGCGCGCGGCTGACCTCCGGCCGCGAGGTGGCGCTGAAGCTGCGCCGGCCCGGTGTCGACCGGGCGATGCGGCTGGACCTGCGCCTGGTGCGGCGGGGCGCGGCCCTGGTGGCGGGGCTGCCGCCGTGCCGGGGCGTGCCGGTGGTCGAGGTGGTCGACGCCCTGTGCGCCGCGGTGCTCGGGCAGCTGGACTTCGAACGCGAGGCGGCGAACCTGGTCCGGCTGCGCGCCGACCTCGCCGTCGTGCCGAGGGTGTGGGTGCCCCAGGTGGTGCCCGAGGCGTGCCGGCCGCAGTGCATCGTCATGGAGTTCATCCGGGACCTGGACCTCGACGCGGCGTCCCGCTGCCCGTCGGCCGCGCGCCGGAAGTTCGCCGCCTCCGCGCTGACCGCGATGTACGAGATGCTGTTCGTCAACGGCTTCGTGCACTGCGACCTGCACCCCGGCAACCTCTACTTCACCGAGTCCGCGCAGGTGGTGGTGCTCGACGCGGGGTTCAGCGTCCAGTTGACCGAGCGGCTGCGGCTGCTGTTCGCGGACTTCTTCCTCAACATGGCCATCGGCGACGGCGACAAGTGCGCCGCGATCGTCGTGGAGAGTTCCGCCGAGGTGCGGCCGGACGCGGACCTGGCCGGGTTCCTGGACCGGATGGCCGACCTCGTGCGGCGCAGCCACAAACTGCCCGCGCGGGAATTCAGCCTCATCGCGTTCGCCACCGAGATGTTCGACCTGCAACGCCGGCACGGCATCCACGCCGCCCCGGAGCTGATCTTCCCGCTGCTGTCGTTGCTGGTCATCGAGGGGACGATCCGCGACCTCGACCCGGAGGCGGACTTCCAGGAACTGGCCCGGCCGGTGCTGGTGAAAGGCCGGTTCGGCGCTCGCTGACCGCGACACTTCCGCCGGTTCGCTGCAGTTTATAGTAGTCAAATGGCAGCCAAGCGGACCTACCACCAGTACTGCGGGCTGGCGTCCGCGCTCGACGTCGTCGGCGAGCGGTGGACGTTGCTGATCGTGCGCGAGCTGCTGATGGGCCCGCGCCGCTACGTCGACCTGCTGGCCGACCTGCCCGCCCTGGGCACCAACCTGCTCGCGGAGCGGCTGAAGTTCCTGGTCGAGAAGGGCGTCGTGGAGCAGGTGGACCTGCACGGCACCGGGTCGCGGCTGGCCTACCAGCTGACCGCGACGGGCCAGGAGCTGCGGCCTCTCGTGGCGGGGCTGACCCGGTGGGGCATGCGCTTCGTGGGGGAGGTGTCGGAGGAGGACACCGTGCGCCCGCACTGGGGGTTCCTCGCCGTGGAGGCCATGCTGCGGCCGGAGAAGGCGACCGACGTGGACGAGTGCTACGAGTTCCGGGTGGACGACGCCGTCTACCACATCGAGGTCCGCGACCGCGTGCCGCGCGCGGTGAAGGGGCCGGCGGAGGCGGCCGCCATGGTGGCGACCACGGACGCCACCACGTTCGTGGAGATCGGCTCCGGCCGGCTGACCCCGCTGGCCGCGATGGTGACCGGCCGGCTGTCGCTGGTGGGGGAGGCCGACGCGGTGCTGCGGTGCTGCGACCTGCTGGGCCTGGAGGCCGGGGTGGCTCCCGCCGCCGGTCGGGCGACGGGCCGTGCGACGGGCCGGAAGGGCCGGTCGCCGGTGACCGCCGCACGTCGCCGGGCGTGACGGCAGTGCGCGGCGAGGTCCGACGGGCCGGGTCCGGCGGTTGCACCCGCCGGCGGTGGGGCGGGCTCGCGCCGAGCGCCGACGGGCGTGCCGGCGGTTGCCTGCGACGGTCGGGTGGGCTCGCGCCGAGCGCCGGCGGCGTGCCGGGTTCCGGCGGTGGGTCGAGCCGGGCTGGTGGCCGGGGCTCCAGGGCCGTTCAGTGCAGGACGTCGTCGAGCCGGATGGCCTTGAACCGGCGGGCCCGGAAGTCGCAGTACCAGAGGCTGTAGCCGTCCCAGGCCATCCCGGTGGGCGCGCCCTCGACCAGCGCCGTGCCCACGATCCGCCCGGTCCGGGTGTCCACGGCGCGCACCAGCCCGGTGTCGAACTCGCCGTACACCACGGTGCGGTTGACCACCGTCAGCCCCGAGGGCGACCCCACGATCGGGATCTCCCGCCGCACCGTCATCGTCTCGAAGTCCCGCAGTTGCAGCACCGCGGGCGCGCGCAGGCACATCCACAGGCCCTCGCCGCCCATCTCGACGCCGCACAGCCTGCCGTTGGACGGCTTGACCGGCTTGGTGCCGACGACCTCCCCGGTGTTCGGGTCGACCAGCACGATCCGCTTCGGCCGGTCGCCCACCTGGCACAGCACGCCGTCGTGGTGGGTCAGGTCCGCGCGCACCCGGTCGCACGCCAGCTCGCGCACCACCTCGCCGAACCCGGGGTGGATCGCCCAGATCTTCCCGGCGTCCTGGTCCGAGTGCCACAGCAGTCCGTCGGCCCAGGTCAGGCCGCACAGGTAGTGGCCCGGCGCGGGCAGCGAGCGCACCACCGGGATCGTCGTCGGCGCGGTCACGACTCACGCTCCAGCCACACGTTGGACAGGTCGAACCACCGGTCGATGGTCGGCATCGGGATGGCGTTGCGCACCCGGCTGCCCTTGAGGTGGGGGATGGTCGGCGCGTGCTCCAGGATCGGCACGATCGCCGCGTCCCGCATGACCAGCTCGTCCACCCGGTGCCAGATGTCGTGCGCCCGGTCCTCGTCGACCGTGGTGAGCGCCTCCTCGATCAGCCGGTCCACCTCGGGGTTGCTGTAGCAGCCGTAGTTGCTGGTGCCCCTGGCCCGGTTGGTCTGGAACATCGGCTGGAGGAACGCGCGGCCGTTGTTGCCGAACCAGTCCGGCGTCCACGACGGCGAGGTGAGGTCCCACTCGCCCGCCTCGGCGTGGGCCGGGTCCTGGAGGTAGGCGTAGTAGTCGGCGTGGCCCATCGGCAGCAGGTCGACCGTGATGCCCGCCCGTTCCAGGTCCGCGGCGCACGACTTGGCGACCTCGGGGTTGGCGTCCACGTCGCGGTGCAGGAAGGTCAACGTCAGCCCGTCCGGGTACCCGGCCTCGGCCAGCAGCGCGCGGCAGCGGTCGGGGTCGCCCCGGTCGCCCGGCGTCGGGTACAGGTCGAACAGCTCGTACCCGACGTTGCCGGGCGGGATCGCCGAGCGGGCCGGTCGCATCACCGTGCCCGCCGCGAGCCGGTCGTAGATGTCGAGCACCGCCACCTTGTCGAACGCGTAGGCGAGCGCCCGGCGCACCTCCGGCCTGGCCAGCGCGCCGCCGTTGTTGGGGCTGACCGTGTTGAACACCAGGTACGGGTTGAGCGCGTAGCCCAGGTCGTTGCCCGGGTCGGTCGGGTTCGCCGAGTACGGCTCGGTGACGGGCGAGGCCCACGACAGGTCCGCCTCGCCGGAGGTGATCTTCCGGCCGACCGCGGGCGGGTCGGCCCGCTCCATGACCACCTCGACCGCGTCGACGTGCTGGTTGCGCACCTCGTCGGTCGCCTTGTCCCACACCGGGTTGCGCTCCAGCCGCAGGTGCCTGCCGTGGTCGTAGGCCACGACCCGGTACGGGCCGTTGGAGCGGACGCCGCCGTGCCGGAACTCCTCGCCGTCCGGCACGAGCGCGTCGTACTCGACGGGCGCGGCCGAGGCGAACGGCACCGCCAGGATGTGGACGAAGTCGGCGGCCGGGCGCAGCAGCTCGAACACCAGCGTCCGGTCGTCCAGCACCCGGATGCCGCTGATCTCGTGGCTGTTCTGGAACGCCGCCAGCTCGGCGGGCGCGGCGTCGGCGTGCGGCACGGCGGCCGCGTACGCGGCGGCGAACTCGGCCATGCCCCGGATGGTGCTGGTGAAGTACCGGATCGCGCCCGCGCCGCACACCGGGTTGCACATCCGCTTGAAGCCGCGGACGAAGTCGTGCGCGGTCACCTCGCGCGGCGGCGTGGTGTCCCACAGCACGCCGCGGCGCAGGCGGACCGTGTAGGTCAGGTGGTTCACGCTCAGCCCGGCGTTGTACGTCGTCGGCACCTCGACCGCGACGTCGGGCACCGGCGTGATGGCGCGCCAGTCCCGCAGGTCCTTCACCGCCGGGTAGGTGAACAGCTGCCGGGCGAACAGCCGGATGACCTGGTGGCCCAGCGCGTAGTAGGCCGACGCCGGGTCGAGGTGGTCCATGCTGCCGGGGCCGTAGAGCCGGAGGGTTCCCCCGCGCCGCGGTTGCGTGCTGCTCATCTGCTGGTGACCTCCGGGTCGGGGCGGGTCAGGACATCTCGTCCGCGAGCCGGGCCATGACCTTCAGCGCCCGGTCGATCTCGTCGTGGTGGTTGAACAGGTGCGTGCAGACGCGGGCCGCGTAGTGCATGTGCGGCGAGCCCGGCACGTCGAACTCGACCCACCTGATCCAGATCCGGTGCTCGGACTCCAGGCGGTCGACGTACGCCATGATCTTGTTGATGTTCCAGGCGTCCTCGGGGTCGCGGAACGGCTTGAACGCGACCACCGGCGAGTGCAGGCGCGGGTCGTGCAGCGGCGAGTAGAGGGCGTCCTCGCCGAACAGCTCCACGACCCGGCGCTTGACGTGCCACCCCAGGTCCAGGGCGCGGTGTTCGATGCGCCGGCGGCCGATCCGGTTCCAGATCTCGCACGCCTTGGCCAGCCCGGCGGCGCGGCCGATGCTCGCGCTGCCCGCGCTCTGCAGGTAGTCGCCCATGTTGTAGGTCTCGACCGACGTGGTGGTGCGCTTGGGCATGCCGCCGACGAGCGGGTACCAGGTGGAGATCACCGGCCAGAACCGGGGCAGCGGCAGCGGGTTGTGCTCGGGGAAGACCTTGTTGCGCACGTACAGCAGGCCGGTGCCCAGCGGGCCGCACTGGAACTTCGAGCCCGAGCCCGCCATGAAGTCCACGCCCAGCTCGCGCAGGTTCGCCTCGACCATGCCGGGCAGCAGCGCGGCGTCGGCGATGGTGATGATCCCGTGCCGCTGGGCGAGGTCGCACAGCGCCCGGATCGGCATCCGGGTGCCGGTGTAGAGCGTGGTCGCGGCGAACGCCATCACCTTGGTGCGCGGGGTGATCGCGGCCTCGAACGCGGCGATGACCTGCTCCGCGGTGGTGTCCGGGCCGGACGGCAGGGTGACCAGGTCGACCCGGACGCCGTGGCGGTTGCGCGCGAGGTTGAAGTTCGACAGCACGGAGAAGCACTCGTGCGTGGTGGTCAGCACCGCGTCGTCCGGGCCGAGGTCCAGGCCGGCCACGATCCGCGAGATGCCCTCGGTGGCGTTGTGGCAGATGACCAGCTCGTCCTGGTCCACCCCGAAGTCCCGGGCGATCTGCGCCCGGTACCCGGGGTAGAGGCTGGGCGGGTAGATGTTGGCCAGGCTGCCCGCCCACTCCCGGGTGACCCGCTGGTAGGTCTCGACCACCTCGTGCGGCGTCGCGCCGACGGTGCCGGTGTTCAGGTGGGTGGCCGAGGGGTCGAGCGCGAAGAGGTCCCGGATCGCGTCCCACGACGCCGTGGCGAGGCCGGAGTCGAAGTCGATGCTCAGCGCCACGGTTCATCCCTTCGCGCGACTGCCGGAACGCCCCTCACGCTATCGGAATCTCAAGTGGACGAGGAAGTGACCAATCGGGTGCTCCCACCTTGCGGCACGTAGTCGTTGTCCGCGTACCAGTCGCCGCGGCCACCCGGTAGGAGGTCGAGCACGTTCCACACCGGGTTGAGCAGGTCGATGCCGCGCTCGGTGCCGTCGAAGTGGTTGGCGGGCAACGAGTAGAAGTGGCGCACGGCGTCGCCCTCGGCGCGCAGCACGCTCACCATCGGCCGCTGGTCGCCGTTGGCGCGCTCGGCGTTCAGGTCGGCGTTGAAGGTCGTGCCGTGGCTCGACAGGATGCGCAGGCCGTCCCAGCCGCGCCGGTCCGACCAGGCCCGCAGCTTCTCCAGCGGCGCCTTGCCGATCACCACGAACGCCGTGTGCTGCGCCAGGTGCGTGGCGACGCCGCGCAGCGCGTCCACCCACATCGAGCACATCGGACACGCCTCGGCGTGGTCCGGGTGGAACATCAGGTGGTAGATGAACATCGTGTCGTGCTCGCCGAACAGGTCGCGCAACCGGGTGCGCACCGGACCGCCCGGCCCGTCCTCGGTCAGCTCGTAGTCGCGCAGCACCGGGCCGGGCGGCATCGCCCGGCGCGCCGCGGCCACCGCCTCGACCTCGTCGCGCAGCCTCCGCTCGGCCCTGGCCAGCTCCATCCGGGCGGCCTGGTACTCCGGGCTCGCGCCCGCCGGCCAGATCGGCAGCACGGGCTGGTCGTGGGTACCGCTCATCTCGACCCCTTTCCGTCCGCAGTGGACCGCGCGGCGGCGGCCACGCCCTCGGGCCGCTCGACGCCGCAGGCCCAGGGTTGCCGATCGGCGGGACGGGGCACAACCGCCGCGCTCTGCCCGTTCGGGTGATCCGCCATCACCCCGTCGCGCAGCTCGTCGGGCAGGAACGGCGTGCGCAGCAACCGGTCGAACCGGTCGGCGACGGTCTCCCCGCCGGGCCGCGCGTCGAGCCACGCGGACACCAGCCGCCGACCCTCGACGTAGCTCACGGTGTAGGCGCGCCACAGGGGATCGGTCAGGAACTCGACCATGTGCCGGGCCCGCGGCTCGGGCAGCAGCAGCCACCGGACCAGGTGCGCCACGACGTCCTCGGCGGGCACGCCCCGGTCGTGCAGCATGATCGCCGCGTCCTGGCGCACCCGCATCAGCTTCCACCACGAGCGCATCACCGCCTCCACCCGCTCGCCGTCCACCCGGATGCCCTCCCCGGCCAGGACCTCCGCCGTCCACGGTCCCCAGCCGTCGCCGACGGACGCGTCCAGCGCCAGCTCGGCCGCGCCCTCCGCGACGAGGCACTGCGGGGTGTTGACCAGGGCGAGGGCGTGCTCGGCCTCGGCGCGCCGCTCGACCAGCCCGGCCTGCTTGAGGCAGTGCTCGGTGTGGTGGCCCGGGTAGGACTCGTGCGTGGCGAGCAGGGGCAGGGCGGCGAGGTTGCGGCCGGCGCGCGAGTCGAGCATCACCACGGAGCGGTAGTCGCCCAGGTAGCGGTTGAAGGCGTGCCACGGCTTGTCGTGCACGACCTCGTAGCGGACGTGCTCGCCCTCCGGCAACCCGTGTCGCTCGCGCACCAGCGGGCGCACCGCGTCGGACACGGATTGCACGGCGCGGTGGAGGTCGTCGGGTCCGACCGTGTTGGCGTCGTGGAACCGCTCCAGCCGCGCGCCCAGGTCCCCGTCGCCCGGCAGCAGGGCGCGGATCTCGTCGTGCGCCTCGGCGTAGCGGTCTTGGTCGCCGACTTCGACGTCCACCCGGAAGTAGGCGCGCACCTCGGCGCGGAACGGCACGTCCCGCCCGGCCAGCCGCAGCGCCGTGCACCTCATCGCGGCCAGGTGCGCGTCCAGGAAGCGCTTGCGCCGCTCGGCGAGACCGCCGTCCGCGACGCGCGCCCGGATCTCGTCGGCCTGCCGGGCGAGGTCCGCCGGCGCCGGCGCGGGCTCGTCGGCCACCTCGCGCGACAGCGCCGGGTCGCCGAACCAGCAGTCCACGTAGCCGTCGGCCAGCCTGCCCAGGCGCAGGCCCAGTCGCAGGTACTCGCGCACCTCCGGCTCGTCCATGGCGCCTCCCGCCCTCGGTGTGCGTCGGTGACCGTAGTGCGCGGTCGGGAGGCCGGCAACGCGAAGGTGACCGGGCGCCCGGTCGGGTGGCCGCAGCGTCCACCCGATCAGGTGGCTATAGAAATATATAGCGACTGACTACAGTCGGAACCGTTCGCCCGGCCCGTCGGGAGGTTGTCCTGTGTTCGACGCGATCGTGGACCGGATACGCCCCGACGTGCTGGACCTCCGCCTGGACGAGGCGTTCTGCCGCGAGGTCGCCGACACCTACGAGCGCGCGCCGACGTGGGCGCTGGACCGGGACCTCGCGCGCAGCTACCAGGCGCTCCAACGGGTGAGCCTGCGCCAGTTCGAGCGGGTCGTCGCCGCCGGCCTCCGCGTCGTGCCGTGGCGCGGCGAAGGGCTGCCGTACCGCGACTCCGCCGAGCTGCGCGGCCAGGTCCGGCGCACCGGGGTGCTCGAGCTGCACCTGACCAAGGACGGGCACGGCTCGCCCGGCGGCCCGGCGGACCACCCGATGCGCGCGTCCGCGGGCGTCGAGGTCGACGGCGAACCGTTGTGCCACAACGACGTCTTCCGCGTGGTGCACGACGTGTTCGGGCACGTGGCGTTCGACCAGGGATTCGGCCCGCGCGGCGAGTTCAAGGCGACGTACCTGCACGCGCGGATGTACCCGCCGTCCGCCCGGCCGGCGTTGTTCACCGAGCAGATCGGCCAGGTCTGCTGGTTCTTCTTCGGGCCGCACCTGAGGGACCGCGACGGCGTGCTCCGCTCGCCCGGCGACCACGGGTACGTGCCCGCCCGCGACCGGCCCTACCCCCGGCAGAAGGTGTTCGCCTTCGACCGGCGTTACCTGCACCGGTTCGGTGCGCTGTTCACCACGCAGGAGGCCCGATGAGCCAGGTCCACGCGGGCGCGCTGCCCGCGTCCGTGCGCGACGACTTCCCGCTGCTGCGCGGCGACCGCGCGCCGGTCTACCTCGACAACGCCGCCACCACGCAGAAACCGCAGGCGGTGCTCGACGCGATCGTGGCCTACTACCGCACCGCCAACAGCAACGTCGGCCGCGGCCACCACCGGCTCGCCCTGGCGGCCACGGACCACTACGAGGCCGCGCGGGCCGCGGTCGCGCGGTTCCTCGGCGCGGCGCACCCGGACGAGGTCGTGTTCACCGCCAACACCACGGACTCCACCAACCTCGTCGCGGACGTCGTCGGCCGGCGGGTCGTCGGCCGCGGCGACCGGGTGGTGGTCACGGGCCTGGAGCACAACAGCAACCTGCTGCCGTGGCGGCGGCTCTGCGACGAGGTCGGCGCGGAGCTGGTGGTCGCGCCCGCCGGCCCGGACGGCCGGGTCGACCTGGCCGCGTTCGCCGCGCTGATGGGCCCGGGGGTGCGGATCGTCGCCGCCGCCCACGTGTCGAACGTGCTCGGCACGGTCAACCCGGTGCGCGAGCTGGCCGCGCAGGCGCACCGGCACGGCGCGCTGGTGCTGGTGGACGGCGCGCAGGCGGTCCCGCACCTGCCGGTGGACGTGCGGGAGCTGGACGCGGACTTCTACTGCTTCTCCGGCCACAAGGTGTACGGGCCGATGGGCGTCGGCGTGCTGTACGGCAGGCGGGAACTGCTCGCCGGGATGCCGCCGTACCGGGTCGGCGGCGGCACGGTCAAGGGCGTCCGCCACGACGAGCCGGTCCGCTACGTCCCCGGCCCGGCGCGGTTCGAGGCCGGCACGCCGAACGTGGCGGGCGCGGTCGGGCTGGCGGCCGGCCTGGAGTACCTGCTGGACCTCGGGTGGCCCGCCGTCCGCGCGCACGACGAGAGCCTGGTCGCGGCGGTGCTGGACGCCGTCGCGGACCTCGACGACGTGGACGTGGTCGGCGATCCGGGCGCGACGCCGTGCGGCATCGTGTCGTTGTCCGTGCGCGGCATCCACCCCTACGACGTCGGCGGGCACCTGGACGCCCACGGCATCGCCGTGCGCTGCGGCGTGCACTGCGCCAGCACGTTCCTCGACAGCCTCGGCCTGCTCGGGACCGTCCGGCTGTCCTTCGCGGTCTACAACACGCCCGCGGAGATCGAGTACCTGCGGTCCGTGCTCAAGACCGTGCAACCCGGCACGTGGACCGCCGAGCACCCCGCCGACCGCTTCCTCTGATCGCGACCGACACCACACCGAGAGGCCCCATGACCGCCACCGAGTTCGACCCCGTCCGGTTCAAGGAACGCCAGCGCGACCACTGGGACGCCATCAGCTCCGGGTGGCTGTCCGTGGCCGACACGTTCGAGCGCGGCGCGGCGGTGGTGACCGCGCGCCTGGTGGCTCTCGGCGAGGTGGGGCCGGGCGACTCCGTGCTCGACGTCGGCACCGGGGTGGGCGAGCCCGCGCTCACCGCGGCCGCCGCCGTCGGCCCGACCGGCCGGGTGCTCGGCGTGGACCTCGCGCCCGGCATGGTCGACCTGGCGCGCCGCCGGGCCGACGGGGTGCCCAACGCGGAGTTCCTGGTCGGGGACGTCGAGTCGCTGGCCCTGCCCCGGGACGGCTTCGACGCGGTGCTCGCCCGGTGGAGCCTGATGTTCGTGCCCGACCCGGTGGCCGCGTTCCGCTCGATCGCGGGGGTGCTGCGGCCGGGCGGGGTGCTGGCCGCGTCGACCTGGGGACCGCCCGAGTCCGCGCCCATGCTCTCGCTGGGCTTCCGCGTGCTCGCCGGGCGGCTGCGGCTGCCCGCCCCGCCGCCGGGGGAACCGGGGCCGTTCAGCATGTCGGACCCCGCGGCGCTCCACGAACCGGCGACCGCCGCCGGGTTCGCCGACGTCTCGGTCGTCCCGGTCGAGGTGCCGTTCGAGCTGGAGTCCGCGGTCTCCTACGCCCGGTTCACCAAGGCGATCACGCCACTGGCCCTGCGACGGCTGGCCCGTGAACGGCTCGGCGCGGAGGAGCCCGAGCTGTGGACCGACGTCGCCGCGGCGGTCGCCGGCCACGCCCGGCCGGACGGCCGGATCCCCTTGCCCAGCACGGCGCTCTGCCTGCGGGCGAGCAAGCCGGTCGGGTGAGCCCGGCCATGCGCTTCGACACCAAGCTGGTCCACGAGGGCCAGCGGACCCAGGTCGGCACCGGCGACGTCATCCCGCCGATCCACGTCTCCGCGACCTTCGACCAGTTCGCCCAGGACCCGGCGCGGTACTACTACGCGCGCGGCGAGAGCCCGACCCGGGAGAACCTGGAGACCTGCCTGGCCGCGCTGGAGGACGTGCGGTTCGCGCTCGCCTTCTCCTCCGGCCAGGCCGCCGCCGCGGCCGTGCTGTCGCTGCTGGAGCCGGGCAGCCGGGTGATCGCGTCGGACGACGTCTACGGCGGCACGTACGCGTTGTTCGACCTGTGCCGCAGGCGCGGGGTGGACGTCCGCCAGGTCGACCTGTCCGACCCGGCCGCGGCCGCCGCGGCGCTGGCGGGCGACGTCGACCTGGTCTGGGTGGAGACGCCGACCAACCCGCTGATGAAGATCACCGACATCGCCGCGGTGAGCGACGCCGCCCACCGCGCGGGCGCGGTCGTGGTGGTGGACAACACCTTCGCGAGCCCGGCCCTGCAACAACCCTTGGCCGCCGGCGCGGACGTGAGCCTGCACAGCACCACGAAGTTCATCGGCGGCCACTCCGACCTGGTCGGCGGCGCGCTGGTGCTGGACGACCCGGCGCTCTACCAGCGGCTGGCCGAGCACCGGACGGTCGTCGGCGGGGTGCCGGGCGCGCTGGACTGCTACCTGGCGCACCGGGGGCTGAAGACGCTGTCGCTGCGGGTCGCGCGGCAGGTGGCGAACGCGTGGGCGGCGGTCGAGGCGCTGGTCGCGTCGCCGTTCGTCGGCGCGGTGCACTACCCGGGCCTGCCCGACCACCCGCAGTTCGAGCTGGCCGCCGCGCAGATGTCCGCGCCCGGCTCGATGGTCAGCTTCGAGTACCTGGGCGACGTGGACGAGCTGCTGCGCCGCACGGAGCTGTTCGCGGCCGCGGTGAGCCTGGGCGGCGTGCGGTCGCTGATCGAGTGCCCGGCGTCGATGAGCCACCGGCCGGTGCCGCGGGAGGTCCGGCTGCGGGCCGGCGTGGTGGACCACCTCGTGCGGCTGTCGTTCGGCATCGAGGACCCGGCCGACCTGGTGGAGGACCTGTCCGCCGCGATGGCCGCGGCGTCGTACGCGGAACGGAGTTGAGCACGGGATGAGCGCGACGGTGCTGCTGGACGGCGGTCTGGCGACGGAGCTGCAACGGGCCGGGCTGCCGGTGCGACCGCCCTGGTGGACGACCCGGGCGTTGCTGACCGACGCCAACCGGGCCGTGCTGCGCGAGGTGCACGGGCAGTACCTGCGGGCGGGCGCGCGGGTGATCACCGCCGGCACGTTCCGCTGCAACGAGCGCGCGCTGCGCGCCAACGGGCTGGACGCGGCGGGCCTGGGCTGGATGGTCCACGCCGCGGTCGGCGTGGCCCAGGCCGCGCGCCGCGCGGAGGAGGTCCCGGACGCGCTGGTCGGCGCGTCGATGGCCCCGGTCGAGGACTGCTACCGGCCCGACCTGGTGCCCTCGGACGACGAGCTGCGGCGCGAACACCTCTGGCTGGCCACGGAGCTGGTGCGGGCCCGGGTGGACCTGGTGCTGATCGAGACCATGAACACCCTGCGCGAGGCGCGGATCGCGCTGGAGGCGGTCCGGGCGGTCGGCGCCCGCGCCTGGGTCGCCTTCGTGTGCGCGGACGGGCCCCGGCTGCTGTCGGGGGAGGACCTGGGCGAGGCCGCGCGGGTCGTGGAGGGCGAGGGCGCGGCCGCCGTGCTGGCCAACTGCGTGCCGTTCGCGGAGGCCGAGCCGTGCCTGGAGGCGTTGCGGGCGAACTGCGCCGGTCCGATCGGGGTCTACCCGAACCTGGAGCGGCGCGACGGCGTCGGCCGGTGGGAGCACGTGGACGGCGTGCTGCCCGCGGCCGTGGAGCCGGAGGAGTTCGCGGTCACGATGAGCCGGTGGCGGGCCGACTACGGCGCGGACGTGCTGGGCGGGTGCTGCGGCAGCACGCCGGACCACATCGCCGCGCTGCGCGTGGCGCTCGGGTCGCCGTCACCGGCTGACGGAGGTCAGCGCGAAGTCCTCCACCCGCAGGGCGGGCATGGCGGTGCGGAACTCCCGGTCGTCCCACTCCCGGGGTAGCGCCCGCTCGGTGCGGCCCACGTCGGCGACGCGGGCCAGCAGCTCGACCGGGCTCTCGTCGAACCGGAAGTCGTGCGCCGTGCCCACGACCTCGCCGCCCTTGACGACCTGGACGCCGTCGCGGGTGACGCCGGTGAGCAGCAGCCGCGCCGGGTCGACCTCCCGCAGGTACCACAGCGAGGTCACCAGCAGGCCGTGGTCGGTGGCCGCCACCACGTCGTCCAGGGTGCGGTCGGCGGGGCCGCCGGACAGCGCGAGGTTGCCGATCCGGGGTGTGGGCGGCACCCCGGCGGTCCGCGCCGAGTGCCCGGTGGTGACCAGGTGGGCCAGCCGCCCGTCGGCGATCCACTCGGTGCGCCGCAGGGGCGTCCCGTTGTCGAAGCACGACTGCCCCGGGCCGGGGGCGCGGACGACGGCGAACGGCGCGCAGTCGAGACCGGGCGCGGCGGGATCGCCCGACAGGGTCAGGGGCGTCGCGGTGAGCCGTTCGCCGAGGCGGGTGCCGCCGTCCGGGCCGCTGAACGCCGTGCCGCCGCGCAGCGCCTCCTGCAGGTCCGCCGCGAGGTGCAGGTGGGTCATGAGGTCGGCGACGCACGACGGCGCCAGGATCACGTCGTAGCGGCCGGGGGAGAGGTCGACCCGGTGGCGGGCCGACGCCAGCCGGGCCGCCATGCGGTCGTGGGCCGCGACCACGTCGAAGTCGGCCAGGTCCGGCACGTCCGCGCCGGCCCACGCGGACGCCGTGTGGTCGGCGTCGTGCGCGGTCAGGTCCAGCACGCCGGAGGGTTGCGCGTGGTGCAGCCGCAGCCCGGAGGACGACGCGAGGTAGGTCGTGCGGACCCGGTGCTCGGCGTAACCGGACGCGGAGTGGCCGCGCGACCGGGCCGCGTCGAAGACCTCGGCCAGGCTCGCCACCACGCCCCGCAACGCCTCGACGGACGTCCCGGCGGGCGGCCGCGACCACTGCGACTCCCGGGCGGCGGGCAGCGGGTGCGCGTCCGGCGCGGGCCTGGCCCGGCCGGCGACGGCCGTCGCCTCGTCCACCGCGGCACGCACCGCGTCGTCGTCCAGCGCGCCCTCCCGCGACACGACCCCGACACCGGCCCCCGGGTCGAGGGCGATCACCGTCAGGGTCCGGCTGTGCACGACGCCGTTGCCCGTCACGGCGTTCCCGGCCCACCGCAGGTGCGCGGTCGAGGTCTCGTCCACGATCGCGATCCGCTCGCCGGGCCCGGCGAGCGCCGCCTCGGCGACGTCCTGCGGCGTCCTCACGTGCCCGCCGTGTTCCGGACGCGCACGCCCTGGAAGACCGCGGCCGGGCAGCCGTGGCTCACCGCGGCCGCCTGCACCGGCCGGCCCTTCCCGCACAGGTCCGCCCCGAACACCCGGTAGGACCGCTCGCCGCCGACCGCGGCCAACGCGCCCCAGAACTCGCGGGTGTCCGACTGGTAGGCGACCCCGGCGAGCTGACCGGCCAGCTCGCCGCGGTGGATGCGGTGCGCCTGCTGCGCGGTGAACTGGAAGTTGTCGCGCCGCGCGTCGATCGACCAGCTGTCGGACCCGACCAGGTAGATGCCCTCGCCGACGGACGCGATCAGCTCCTCGACGCCCGCGCCGCCGGGAGCGGGCGCGAGGTTGACGTTGGGCATCCGCGCGAACGCGGGTCGCAGGGCCGACTCGGCGAACGCGCAGCCGACCGACCGCGTCGCGCCGGCGGCGCGGGCCGTGCGCCGGTCGTACTGGAGGCCGACGAGCACGCCGTCGCGCACGAGGTCCCAGGACTGCGCGGCCACGCCCTGGTCGTCGTAGCCGACGGTGGCCAGGCCGTGCGGCGCGGTCCGGTCGGCGGTGACGGTCATCAGCGGCGACCCGTATTGCAGCCCGCCCACGTCGTCCGGCCGCACGAAGCTCGTGCCCGCGTAGGACGCCTCGTGCCCCAGCACGCGGTCCAGCTCGGTGGCGTGCCCGACCGACTCGTGGATCGTGAGCCAGAGCTGGGACGGGTCCACGACCAGGTCGTACGTGCCGGGCAGCACGGCCCGCGCGTGCTGCTTGCCGCGCAGCAGGCCCGGCAGCGCGGCCAGTTCGGCGTCCCAGTCCCAGCCCTCGCCGAGGAGGTACTCCCAGCCGCGCCCGGTGGGCGGGCCGACCGTCCGCAGCGTCGCCGACTCGCCGGCCGCCACGACCTGCGGGTGCACCCGGACCCGGTGCTGGGTGGTGGCCGTGCCGGCGAGGTCGGCGTAGAACTTGTCCTCCCGCGCGACGACCACCTTGGCCCGCACGTGCGCGATCCCCGGTGCCGCGAGCAGGCGTGCGCTCCACTCCGCCAGGAGGCCGGCGCGCTCGGACTCGGGCACGGCGAACGGGTCGATCCGGTGCGCCGACGACCACGAGCCGCGGTGCACGGGTTCGGGGACGGGTTCGTCGGCCCGGTCCGGGAGCGCGCAGGCCCGGGCCGTCTCGACGGCTTGGGCGGCGGTGTCCCGCGCGGACCGCTCCGTCAGGTCGCCCGCGGCGGCGAAGCCCCACGCGCCGTCGTGCCAGACCTCCACCGACAGGCCCGCGACCTCGGCGTCGTGCGCGGACCAGACGGAACCGTCGAAGAGCGTCAACTCCGCGGTCCGCACGCGGTCGAGCCGGAACGACGCGTGCCGCGCGCCGAGCCGGCGGGCGTCCGCCAACGCCGCCTCGGCGAGCGCGGTGGGTGAACTGGCCACGTCGATGAAGCTAGAGGACGATCAAGGCCCGGCAGCCGTCGTTGACTCGAAAGTATGACGGCCGCCCGCCTCGCGGCGGTGGTGGCCGAGCCGGGCGCGGGTGGAAAACCGGTGTCCGTCGGGGACGGCCGTTGGCGATACTCGCCACCGTGGGGGACCGGGTGGGGGAGCCGCGCTGGACGACGTGAGTGGTCCCGACGCGACCGACCGGGCACTGGTCCGCGCCCTGGCGGAACTCGACCGCGCGCGGGCCGTGGTGCTGGTCGAGGGGGTCAGCGACCAGATCGCGGTGGAGGCGGCGGCGTCCGGTCGCGGGCGTGACCTCGACGCGGAACGGGTCGTCGTCGTGCCGATCGGCGGCGCGCACGCGCTCGGCGGTTTCCTGGTGCGGCACGGCCTGCCGGCGACCGGGGTGCGGCTGGCCGGCCTGTGCGACGTGGGCGAGGAGCGGGTGTTCCGGCGCGGGCTGGCGGCGGCCGGGGTCGGGGAGCCCCGCACGCGTGCCGACCTGGCGCGGCTCGGCTTCCACGTGTGCGTGGACGACCTGGAGGACGAGCTGATCCGGGCGGTCGGCGTGGCCGGGGTGGAGGCGGTCTTCGACGTCGCCGGCGACCTGGGCCCGTTCCGCTCGATGCAGGCCCAGCCCGCGTGGCGGGGGCGGGAGCCGGCGGTGCAGATGCGGCGGTTCCTGGGCAGCGGGTCGCGGCGGAAGCTGCGTTATGCGCGGCTGCTCGTGGAGGCGGCGGTGGGGCGGGACGTGCTGCCCCGGCCGTTGGACGCGGTGTTGGCGGCGGTGTGACCGGGTGCGGCGCGGACCGGTGGGCGGGGTCGGTTCGGGCGTGGGCGCGGACCGGTCGGTGGCTGTTGGCGGCGGTCCGGGTCGGGCGCGTCGACCACGGTGCGACCTCGCGCGGGCCGGGTGCGCGGGTGGGTGCCGTCACGGGGTGAGTCGGGCCACAAACCGGGTCTCGACGTGCGGTTTCGTCGGTCCCGTTCGGACACTGGAGGGGTGAGCCCGCCGCTGATCTCGCCCACCCGCATCTACGTGGAGCCCGAGGCCGCGCGGCTGCCGCGCGGGCGCGAGGTGCTCGACCGGTTCCCCGACGCCGAACGCGTGCCGGTCGACGGCCACTGGCGCATCCCCGAGCTGCACGGCGACGAGGCCAACGCCCGCCGCTGGGTCCGCATCAAGCAGGAGGCGCTGGTGCTCGGGGTGAAGAAGTCGCTCACCGCCCGCCGCAACGGCCGCTCGGCCCACTTCATCGCGCCGTCCACCGCCAACGGGTGCGCGATGGCCTGCGCCTACTGCTACGTGCCCCGGCGCAAGGGCTACTCCAACCCGATCACGGTGTTCGCGAACATCGAGCAGATCACCGGCTACCTGGCCCGGCACGTCGCCCGGCAGGGGCCGATGACCGAGCCCGGCCAGGTGGACGACCACGCGTGGGTCTACGACATCGGGGAGAACTCCGACTGCTCGGCGGACGCCCTGGTCAGCGACAACGTGCGCGACCTGGTGCGCCTGTTCCGCGACCTGCCCACCGCCAAGGCGTCCTTCGCCACCAAGTACGTCAACCGAGACCTGCTGGAGTGGGACCCGCGCGGCCGCACGCGGGTCCGGTTCTCGCTCATGCCGGAGCGCACCGCGAAGCTGCTCGACCTCCGCACCAGCCCGGTCGCCGAACGCCTCGCCGCCCTCGACGACTTCCGCGCCGCCGGGTACGAGGTGCACGTCAACCTGAGTCCGGTCGTGGTGCACGACGGCTGGCTGGACGGCTGGCGCGAGCTGCTGGCGGCGTTGGGCGACGCGACCTCGCCCGAGACCCGCGACCAGCTCGCCGCGGAGGTGATCATGCTCACCCACAACGAGGCGCTGCACCGGGTGAACCTCCGCTGGCACCCCCGCGCCGAGGACGTCCTGTGGCGACCGGACCTCCAGGAGCCGAAGCGCAGCGAAGGCGGCGGCGTGAACGTGCGCTACCGGCGCGGCCTCAAGCGCGACCTGCTCGGCGAGCTGCTCGCCCTCGTCCACCGCCACGCGCCGTACCTGCGCGTTCGCTACGCGTTCTGACGGCCCGTCACCCGGGCTCGACCGGCAGCCACAGCTCGCAGGTCGCGGTGCTGAAGTCGTCCGCGCGGTCGAGGACCGTGACGATCGACGGACCCGGCCGCAGGCGCCACGGGTTGGACGGGAACCACTCGGTGGCGGTCGCCGCCCAGGCCGTCTGCAGCGCCTGCGGGTAAGGCCCCGAGGTGTGGAAGACCGCCCACGTGCCCGCCCGGACCTCGATGGCGTCGAGGTCGTCCGGCACGGGCGCGTCCCCGGACACGGCGACCCCGTGCAGGTAGGTCAGCTCGGTGCCCTCGGCGGCGTCGGGGTCGACGTCGTCGGAGACCTGGAGCAGGCCCTTCGGCTCGGTGTCGCCGAGCGCCTTCAGCCGGGTGTGTTCCTCGGGTGGGAGCGCGGCGATGTGCTGCTGGATGTGCGGGTTGACCCCGTGGTGGATGAGCGGCACGCGGGTGGCGTGCCCGACGAGCCGGAACGCGGGCCGGTCGGCGATGCGGGTGTCCATGGGCGTGCTCCCTTCGACGGTCAGGCGGAACCTGAGCTGTGGTTGTGCGCGAAGGGGGCCTCCGTGACGGCGGACGTCGCCCGGCCCGACCCCGTGGACCGCGCGGAACGCGCGGCCGAACGCCTCGGTCGAGCCGTACCCGTGCCGGACGGCGATGTCGAGCAGGTCCTCCTCGCCACGGACCACGTCGGCGGCCGCGACGGTCATGCGCCGGCGGCGCACGTACTCCGACAGCGGCATGCCGGCCAGCGACGAGAACATCCGGCGCAGGTGGTACTCGGTCGTGCCGAGGTCCCTGGCCAGCCCGGCGACGTCGAACTCACCGGTCAGGCGCTCCTCCACGAGGGCGACGAGGCGGTTGAGCGACGAGATCACGATGGCCTCCTTCCGACGTCCACCCTGGCCGAGGGCACCGGTGCGACACCCGATCGCCGCGATCCGATCCGATCATTCGATCACGCACCCGGCCGGCCCGGCCGTGTTGGGCGGGTGGGGCGGTCGGCTGGTGCGGCCGTGTCGGGGTGCGTCGGGCGGCCGGCGCGGCCGTGTTGGGCGGGTGCGTCGGGCGGCCGGCGCGGCCCTGCTCGGGCCGTGTTGGGCGGGTGCGTGGTGAGGCCGGTTCGGCCCTGCTCGGGCCGGGTGCCCGGTGACGCCGAATCACCCCCGTTCTCCCACCCGTGCCGCGTGGGGCGTGATGATGGTGGCGATGAGCGGTGACGGGATCGACCGGACCGGGTGGCCGTGGCTGCCGGCCGGTCCGCCGGCGGACCTCCGGGCGCGGCCGCGCGCCGAGGAGGGCGCGCCGTCGTCGGACGAGGTCGCCGCCCACCCTCCCGGCGTGCCGCTGGACGCGGTGCTGGATCCGTTCGACCTCGAAGTGCACCGGCCGATCACCGTCGAGGGCGTGGAGGGGCTGCCCGACCTGACCCCGTACGTGCCCCGCGCGCACGACCACCGCCTGGCCGAGGTGGTCGACCGGGCCGGGGCCGGCGGCGGGCGCCGGGCGGGGGTGGGCGGCGGGGGGGGGGCGGGGCAGAACACCCCCCGGGGGGGGAGCGGCGCGGCCCGGCCCCGCGCGCGCGCGATCGCGGTGCTCGTCGCGGAGTCCTCGGCGGGCAAGACCCGCGCCTGCTGGGAAGCGCTCGCGCCGCTGCGCGCGGCGGGCGGCTGGCGGCTGTGGCACCCGGACCCCACCCGTCCCGACGCGGTGCTGCGGGACCTCGCCCGCGTGGTCCCGCGCACGGTCGTGTGGCTCGACGAGGCGCAGAACCACCTGGGCTCCCCGAACGGCGACCGCGTCGCCGCCGCGCTGCGCGCCCTGCTCGCCGGCCGACGGCCGGTGCTGGTGCTGGGCACCCTGTGGCCGCAGCACCACGAAGCCCTCACCCGCGAGCCCGGCTCGCCGGTGCGGCACCTGCTGGACGGTGCGATCGTCCCGGTGCCCGACGCCTTCACCGACGACGACCTGGCCGCCATGACCCGCGCCGCCCGCACCGACCCGAGGCTCGCCTGGGCGGTGCGGCACGCCCCGGACGGCCGCGTCACGCAGCAGGTGGCCGGCGGTCCCGAGCTGCTCACCCGGTTCCACACCGCGCCGCCCGCCGCCAAGGCCCTCATCACGGCCGCGATGGACGCCCGCCGCCTCGGCCACCGCCCCGCCCTGCCGTTGCCGCTGCTCGCCCACGCGGCCGCCGCCCACCTCGCCGACCACCAGCTCGCCGACCTGCCCGACGACTGGCTCGACCTCGCCCTGGCCTACGCCACCCGGGCCGCGAAGGGAGCGCCCGGACCGCTCACCCGGGTCGTCGTCCGCCGCACCGGGCGCGGCGTCCCCGGCGACGGCCCGCCCGAGTACCGCCTGGCCGACTACCTCGACCAGTGGGCCCGCGACCACCGCGCCAACCACGTGCCGGCCCTCGACTTCTGGGCCGCGGTCGCCGACCACGCCCGGCCGGACGACCAGACCGCCCTCGGCCGCGCCGCCTGGAACCGCGGCCTGTACCGCGACGCCGCCCGGCTCCACCGAAGAGCCGCCGCGGCCGGCGACCTCACCGCCGCGCGCCTGCTCATCGAGGAGTTGCAGGCGGTGCACCCCGGGGACAGCCGACCGGCTCGGTGGTTGTCCGCCCAGGACCTCCAGGTCGACCACACCCTCGCGTCGACGCTGATGACGGTCCTGCGCCGCGGCGGTGAGGACGCGGACGAGCTGGCCCGGCGGATCGCCGCGCGCGTCGACCTGCGGGACGTCGAGGACGTGGCCCGTGCGCTGAACGCGCTGCGCGTCACCGGGGCCGACGACCGGGTCGCCGCGCTCGCCCGCGACGTGGCCGAGCACGTCCCCGTCGACCACCCCGACGTGCACGTCCTGCTGTGGTCGCTGTGGCACTCCGAGACCCACGAGCAGGGCAGGGCGCTCGGCCGCCGCGTGGCCGCGCACGGCTCCCTGCACCACGCCGAGCGGATCGCGGACCTGCTGACCGACCTGCACGAGGCGGGCGACACGGCGGAGGCGGCCGTGCTCGCGCGACGCGTCGGGGAGGCCGACCCGCCCGTCCACCCGGCCGACGCGATCGACCTGCTGGGGTCGCTGCACGAGGTGGGCGCGGAGGAGCCGCCGGCCGCCCTGTGCCGGCAGGTCGCCGCGCACACGGCGGTGGACGACGGCTTCTGGGCGACCGACCTGCTGGTCCGGCTCCACCAGGTGGGCACCGCGGCCGACGTCGACACCCTGGCCGACCGGATCGCCGCGACCGCGCCCGGCGACCCGGTGAGGACGGCGTACCTGCTGTTGGCCTTGCACCACGTGGGCCGGCCGCGGCAGTGGGCGGAGGTGGCCCGGCGGGCGCTGGGCCGGCTCACCGCGGAGCACGCCACGTCCGCGGACTGGCTGGTGTGGGCGCTGCACGAGGCGGGCGGGATCGGCCTGGTGGCCGAGTGCGCGAACGTCGACAGCCCGGACGTGGTGGTGTGGTTGGCGCGGACGCTGCGCGAGGTCGCCGGACCCGGGCACGTCGCGGCGCTCGCCGCGCGCGCGGCCGGGCACACCGCGCTCGACCGGGCCGACGCCGTGACGCGGCTGCTGGACGCGTTGGGGGAGCTGGGCCTGGCCGACGAGGCCGCGGTGCTGGCCCGTCGGGCGGCCGCCGAGGCCGCCCTCACCCCGCACTACGCGATAGCGAGGTTGGTGGCGACCGTGCGGGAGTCCGACCCGGACCTCGCCGCGGCGTTGGCCACGCGGGCGGCCGCCCGGTCCGACCTCGAATCCACCGCGCGCGTGGCGATCCTGCTGCGCGGCCTGCGCGCGGCGGGCTACGCCGAGGCGGCCGGAGCGCTCGCCGCGCGGGCCGTGGCGCACGACCCGCTCGGTTCGCCGTTCGACCTGGTCGACCTCGCCGAGGCCCTGCGGGACGTGGGGGCCGTCGAGCAGACCGCCGTGCTGGCCCGGCGGCTCATCGAGGCGGCCGGCCGGCCGGACACGTCCGCGCGGGACGCGGCAAACGGCCTGCTGGACGCGTTGTGGCTGGTCGGCGCGCACGACGAGTTCGCCGCGCTGGCCGACCGCACGGCCGCGGGCATCGACCCGGGCGACCACCGCGTCGTCGTGTCGCTGCTGCGCACGCTGCGCGACCGGGGTGCGACGCGCCCGCTCGCCGTGCTGGCCCGACGGGTGGCCGCGGACGCGCCCCTCGACCGCGCGCACGTCGTGACCGGGTTGTCGGGGGAGCTGCGGCAGGTGGGCGCGGCCGACGAGGCCGCGGCCCTGGCCGCGCGAGCGGCCCGGCACGTGGCCGTCGACCGGCCGGCGGAGGTCGTGCGCCTGCTGGACGCGCTGGCGGACGCGGGCGCCACCGAGGCACGCGCCGTGCTCGCCCGGCGTGCGGCGGCGCAGTGCCCCGCCGACTCGGCCGCCTCGGTGCTCACGCTGTTGCCGGCGCTGGGGGAGGAGGACTCGGACGTGCTGGCCGGCCGCGCGGCCGCACGGGTCGAGTTGCGGCCCGGGAGCGAGCTGACCGCGTTGGTGGCGACGCTGCGGGGCGAGCACCGGCACGCCCTGGCCTGGCGCGTGGCCCGTCTGCGACCACCGAACGGGATCGTCGCCTCGGCCCTGGTCGAGGCCCTGCGCGCCGCCGGCTGCGAGGACCAGGCGGAGGCGCTCATCGACCGGTTGCCCGCGGCCGGGTGCTTCGACGACTACCTGGCGCTCGTGCCGGACCCGACCCCCTTCCGCCACGGGCGGGAACCGGACGGGACCGCCGCGCCGCCCTGGTCGTGGACCGACCTGGACCGACCACCCGACCCGCCCCGGGGATGATCGGGGGATGACGGCTGGCCGGCGTGCCCGCCACGAGTCGCTCTCCGCCTTCCTCGCGTCGCGCGCCGATGCCGAGTTGGCCGCGCTCGTGGACGCGGGCCGGCCCGGCGGGGTCGGGGTGGGCGGCGGTTCGGCGACGATCGACGTCGGCGGTGTTCCGGTGTTCGTCAAGCGCGTCCCGCTCACCGACCGGGAACTCGCCCACCCCCGCTCCACCGCGAACCTCTTCGACCTGCCGCTGTTCTGCCAGTACGGCGTCGCGAGCCCGGGGTTCAACGCGTGGCGCGAGTTGGCCGCGAACCTGGACGTCACCGGAGCGGTGCTCGCCGGCGAGACCGAGTCGTTCCCGCTGCTGCACCACTGGCGGGTGCTGCCCGGCCGCCCGCCCGTCGCCGACGAGTTCGCCGACGTCGAGGGCGTGGTCGCCGCGCTGGGCGGCTCGCCGGCCGTGCGCGCCCGGCTGGAGGCCCTGGCGGCGGCGACGCACAGCCTCGTGCTGTGCTGCGAGCACATCCCCTACCCGGTGGCCGACTGGCTGGACGACGACCCGGTCGGCAAGGCCGGCGCGGTGGAACGGCAGTTCGCGGAGATCGTGGCGTCCCTGCGCCGTCGGGAACTGCTGCACATGGACGGCCACTTCGGCAACGTCCGCACCGACGGCGAACGCCTCTACCTCACCGACTTCGGCCTCGCCACCTCGCCGCGGTTCGACCTGTCGGACGCCGAGCGGGACTTCGTCCGGCGCAACGCCGCGCACGACGCCGACTACGCCGCGATGCGGCTCGTCAACTGGCTGGTGACCTCGGTGTGCGGGGTGACGACGCCGGCCGGCGGGGCGCCCGCGGCCCGGAACGACTACGTGCGCCGGTGCGCCGAGGGCCACATCCCCTCCGACGTGCCGCCCGCCGTGGCCGCGGTCCTGGCCCGGCACGCGCCCGCCGCGGCGATGATGAACGCCTTCTACTGGCGGCTGTTCGACGGCGAGACGGACGCGGAGTACCCCGGCCGCTGAGGTCGCCTGCCCGTCCGCGACGGGCCGCGCGTTTATCCTAGTGCTAGAATAGGCACGTGCCCTCGGAACTGACCCCCGCGGAGTTGACCCTGCTCGGTCTGCTGGTGGAGCGACCCCGGCACGGCTACGAGCTGGAAGAGGTGATCACCGCGCGGGGCATGAGGGAGTGGACCGAGATCGGGTTCAGCTCGATCTACTACCTGCTGGCCAAGTTGCGCGACCGGGGCCTGGTGGCGGAGGTCGGCGACCCCGGACCGGGGCGCGGCAAGGCCCGCAAGGTGTTCGGGCCGACGCCGGAGGGCCGCCTGGCGTGCGCGCGGGCGGCCGAGGCGGCGGTGGCCGAGCCGGAGCCCGTCTTCCCGCGCCTGCTGGTCGGGCTGGCCAACCAGCCCGTCATCCCGCCGGAACGGCTGCGCGCCGCGCTCGACCGGCGGGCCGCCGCCCTGACCGCCAAGATCGCGGAGCTGCGCGCGGCCGTCGCCGCCCAACCCCACGCGCCCCGCTTCGCCCGCGCGATCTTCGACTACTCGCTGGCCCAGCTCGAAGCCGAGCGGCGCTGGCTGTCCGCCTACCGGACCGAACTGACCGACTCGCCCGACCAGGAGGAAGGCGGACCATGACCCAGGACCGCTACGACGTCAAACGCGCGCTCAAGCAGCTCTACGCGCCGAAGAACACCGACTGGGCTCTCGTGGACGTGCCCGAGCAGCGGTTCATCGCCGTCGACGGCCGCGGCGACCCCAACACCGGCGCGGAGTACGCCCGCGCGCTGGAAGCGCTGTACCCCGTCGCCTACGCGATCAAGTTCGCGAGCAAGCGCGCGGGCCGCGACCTGGTCGTCGGCCCGCTGGAAGGGCTGTGGTGGGCGGACGACCCGCAGGTCTTCACCGCCCGAGCCAAGGACTCCTGGCACTGGCGGATGCTCATCAGCCAACCCGACTGGATCACCGGGGACCTGGTCGAGGAGGCCAAGGAGGCCGTCGCGGCGAAGAAGTCGCTCCCGGCCCTCGCCGACGTGCGCCTCGAAGTGCTGCGCGAAGGGCTCAGCGCGCAGGTCCTGCACATCGGGCCCTACGACGACGAAGGGCCGGTGCTGGCCAGGCTGCACGACGAGTGGCTGGCGGCGAACGGGCTGCGGATGGCCGGGCTGCACCACGAGGTCTACGTCGGCGACCCGCGCCGGGTCGAGCCCGCGAAGCTCAGGACCGTGCTGCGCCAGCCCGTCCGGCGCGACTGACCGGTTCTCCCCGGTTGCGCGCTTCATAGCGTTTCGGTCACGTTAGGGTCACACTGGAGGCAGTCGATCCGACCCGGAGGTGAGTGGGGATGGAACTGCAGGACCACGAGAAGCGCGCGTTGGCGCAGATCGAGCAGCAGTTGGCCGACGACGACCCCCGCTTCGCCGCCCGGCTCTCCCGCCCGCGTTCCTGGGCCCGGGTGCCGCGGCGGGTGCTGTTCGCCTCGGTGCTGTGCCTCGCCTACTCCGTGGGCCTGCTGACCATCGTCGCCGGCGTGACCCTGCCGTCCGCCGTGCTGGTCGTCGTCGGCGCGCTCGTCACGGCCGCGTTCCCCACCGCGGTCGCGGTGCGCGCCTGGCGAGGGCGCTGACCGCCCCGGCCGTCACCCGCCGACGACCCGGACCTCGGTCGGCGGCTCGCGGGTGAGGTCGACCACGGCCGCGTCGCCGACCGGCCGGTCCAGCCGCACGGTCTCGGTGCGGGTGAAGGCGTTGTCGGACACCGGTTCGTCCGCGGCGGGCACCCGTTCGCGCACCGTGGCCCGGATGCCGATCCGCTCCGCGGACTGGTCGACCTCGATGCCCACCAGGGCGTCCGGGCCGTCCGAGAGCGCCGAGAACCCCACGCGCAGGACGAGTTCCCGGTCCGTCGGCGCGGGCGCCCGTTCCAGCACCACGCTCGGGGCGGGCACGACGCGGGATCCCCGCCCGCCGTCGTGCCCGCCCCCGGCGCACCCGGCGGGCACGGCCGCCAGCGCGACCAGTCCGGCCGCGAGCAGACGAGCCGTGCCGCGCCTCACGCCAGGTTCCTCACCGACTCGTAGAGGTTCTTCGCGCCGTCACCGAAGTACGGCCCGTAGATCTGGGTCAGGTCGTCGCCGACGTGGTAGCTGTTCACGCTGACCGTGTAGCCCCAGTCCTGGTTGAAGTCCGCGAGCCACGCCCCGCCGCTCGCGCCGCCCTGCATCGTGCAGGCGAGCTTGAGGTCGCCGAAGAAGACGTAGCGCTGCGACGTGGGGCCGTCGCACGTGATGAGGTCCTCTCCGTCGAACGGCGAGTTGAGCGGGAAGCCGAAGTGCCACACCGACGGCGTGGTGGGCCCGTTGAACCGGATGCCCTGGCTGCCGGTCACGTCCATCAGCTTGGTGCCGTTGAGCGGGTGCATCACGGCCGCGCCGATGTCGTAGGCGCGGTCGTTGTCGTTGATCCACCCGTTGAGGGTCCACAGCTGCCGCGCCGCCCACGTGCCCAGCGGGCGGTCGCCGTAGTAGTAGTCCGGGATGAAGGTCCAGTTCCGGTCCAGCCAGGTGCCGCCCTTGCCGCCGTGCACGCAGTGGCCCGCGGTGAACACGGTGTTGCGCGCCTCGGTGGTCACGACCACGCCGGAGCAGTGCCACAGGCCGTTGTCCTCGTAGAGCACCTTGCCGTTGGTCAGGGACACCCAGTCGTGCCGGTACGGCCACGACGTGCCGGTCGCGCCGGCGAGCGCGCCGACCTTGCCGTCCTTCGCCGCCACCGGGGCCTGTCCCCCACGGCGAGTTCGCCGAGCACCGAACTCTGCGCCGTGCTGCGCAGTTCGGCCAGGCTGACGCCCTGGTCGGCCGGCTTGGCCGCGGCGATCCGCTCGGGCGTCCAGAACCGCGCCAGGGCGGTGCCCGGGTCGGCCGAGAGCGCCGCCGCCTCCGGGCTCAACCCGGCGGGCGCGGACTGCGGCGTGGCGGCGTCGGGCACCGCCGGCGCGGCGTGGGCGGTCGTGGGCGCCGCGGCCAGGGCGGCCGCGAGCAGCGAGCCCGCCAGGATTCTTCGCGCGGTGGTCGTTCGTGCACGCATCGACTCCCCCTTCGTGTCGTGTCGGCACGATCGTGCCGGGGACGAGGAGGTCGAGGAGGGGTTCGCGGGCGGACAACCCGGATGTCGCAGCCGTTCGCGCGGCCCCGGGTAGGCCGACCGGGTCACGTCGGGAGGCGGGCGGTCCCGCGAGGAGCCGGCACTCGGCCGTCGTGCCGCACCGGTTCGACGCCGCGGTGAACGGGTCCGCAGATTTGCGCACTGCCACGATCGCTCCGGTGAGGAAACGGTACGGGTACTCCGACGCGGTCGTCCTGCTGGGCAAGGGCGAGCCGAAGCTGCTCGCGGCTCTGGACGGGTTGGTCGGCGGAGCGCTGCTCGGAGGGGTGGCGATCGGCTTCCTCGACCTGCTGAGCTGGTTCGACGCCAAGGCGGAGTTCGTCCGACTGGCGACCGACCTGCTCTCGAAGGTGGGCGTGCGCGCACGGCGCGCGGGACGCCGCGACCGGACGGAGTTGCTGCACGCCGCGCACGCGGTGATCGTGGTGGTGGCCTTCTTCGAAGCGGTGGACGCCGCCGTTTCGCCGCTCCGCCTCGCCAAACTCGGGATCGACAAGGAGCGCCAACGAGAGCTCCTCAGGCTCGGTGACCTGTTCGACGGCGCCTGGCCATTGCCGACGGCGGACCGCAACTACGAGGACAACCTGGGCGCGCTGGCCGAGGCGTACCGGACGGCCGCCGGTTCCCTGGTCGTCGTGATCGAGGCGGCCGACACCTACGCGAAGCTCGATTCCGGCGCTCAGGCGACGCTGCGCCGGAAACTCTTGAAGATCAGCGACACCGCCGTGGCCCGGTACGAGGAACTTGTGAAGCGCCTCGCCTCGGACTTCCCGGAACTGGCGTTCTGGCTCCAGTTCGAGCAGGAGCGCACGGTGGGGGCGAGCCTCGCCCGGGTGGAAGCGGCGCTGCGGGCCATGACCCGCGGTCGTGTCGCGGAGGTGCGCCGGGCCGAATTGTCCGCCCGGCACCGCGCCGTGCTCGACCGGCCGATCCTGGACACCGACGACGTGCCGGTCGGCCTGCGGTTGCCGCTCACCGGCGACGCCTACGTCGACCCGGATTTCCAGGTCGTGGCCATGACCGAGGAGGCGAGGCCGGAGGAGCTGGGCTGGTGGGCGACGTGGCCGGTGCGCACGGACTTGCACCACTTCGTGGTCGGCCACCTGACCGCGCCCGACGCGCTCGCACACCCGCTGGTGGTCCTCGGTGATCCCGGCTCCGGCAAGTCCCTGCTGACCAAGGTGCTGGCCGGTCGGCTGCCCGCCGAGGACTTCGTGGTGGTCCGCGTCGAATTGCGCACCGCGCCCGCCGAGGACGACGTGCTCAACCAGGTGGAGCACGGCATCCGGGCAGCGCTGCACGAGGCGGTCAGCCTCGCGGAGCTGTGTCGCGCCTCGGGCGACGCGTTGCCGGTGATCATGTTGGACGGGTTCGACGAGCTGCTCCAGGTGACCGGCGTCAGCCACACCGACTACCTCGTGCGGGTGGAGCGACTGCAACGCGAGTGCGCCGAAGCCGGGCGTCCGATGGCGGTGATCGTCACCAGCCGTATCGGCGTGGCGAGCCGGATGCGGATACCGCGGGGCACGCGTGTGCTGCGACTGGCTCCGTTCACGGCGGAGCAGGTGCGATGGTGGGTGGACGTGTGGAACAGCGCCAACATGTCGCACTTCGAGCAGCAAGGCCGTGAACCGCTGTCGGCGGCGTCGGTGCTCGCGCATCCCGACCTCGCCGGCCAGCCGCTGTTGCTGCTCATGTTGGCGCTCTACGACAGCACCGACAACGCGCTGCGGCGGGACCTGCACCTCGCCCGCGCGGTGCTGTACGACCGGTTGCTCGTCGGGTTCGCCCGACGGGAGGTGGCGAAGGACCGGATGGGCGACCTCTCGGCCGAGGTGGACTTCGAGCTGGACCGGCTGTCCGTGGTCGCGTTCGCGATGTTCCACCGAGGGGCGTTGTGGGCCTCGGAAGCCGACCTCGACGCGGACCTGGGCGCGCTGCTCGAACTGCACCGACCGGCGCAACGGGGGTTGCGCGCGCCGCTCGGTCCCGGCGGCGCGGTGCTGGGGCGGTTCTTCTTCATCCAGCGCGCCGAAGCGCGTGACCACGAGACGACGCTGCGCACGTACGAGTTCTTGCACGCCACGTTCGGCGAGTACCTCGTGGCGCGGTTCACGTGGCGGTGCCTGCTGGAAGTGAGTCTGGTCGACGCCGTGAAACTGAGCCGGCACACTGCGGCACACCTCGACGACGACAAGCTCCACGCGGTGCTCTCGTTCACCCCGTTGACGGAGCGCCGCACGGTGCTTGACTTCCTCGCGGAACTTGCCACGGCCGCGGATGCCCCGAAGCGCGCACACCTGCTCGACATCGTGGGCCGACTGTTGCTGGTGGCCGACGACGCCCGGCCGCGTCGGCTCGGCCGGTACCACCCCTCACCGCGCACGGTGCCCGCGCGGCACGCGATCTACGGCGTGAACCTCGTGCTGCTCGGCGTGGTCTTGGCCGGGCACCTCGACGTGGCGGACGTGTACGTCGAGGATTGGCCGCGGACGACGGCGTTCTGGAGGTCGCAACTCGCCCCCGAGGAGTGGGAGTCGTTGGTGAAGACCGTCCGGGTGGCACTGCGACCCGGACGGGACGTGGTGCTGAACCTCGGCAGTGGCACCCCCGCCCACCTGGAACCCGAGATGCTCGATCCCGACTTCTCGTTGGTGGACGCGACGATCGAGGCGACCTTCACCACCGACCCGGCGACCAACGTGTTCCGATATCCGCTGGAGGCTCTGCCGTCGACGCGTTTCACGCTGGACTACGCACGCGCCCTCATCGAGCTGAGCGCCTCGCCCGTGTCGCCCACCGATCGCGCCGCGCGGTACCTGCGCTGGGCTTGGACGTTCCCCGACCTCGTGCTCGACCGCCTGCAACATGACGTGTTCGTCGGGATCGACACGTTGCGGCAACTCGCGGACACGACGGCCGGCCGAGCACCCCGCTTCGTGTTCGTCCTGTGCGAGAAGTTGGGGCGCGGCGGCGCGGACGCCGAGTTGTTGGACCTGATCGCGGCGGTGGGAAACCTGAGGGGCGTCAACGAGGTGAGCCTGCTCGACGCGTGGTTGCGCCTGCACGAGCAGGGGACGGCGTTCGGTCCGCACCCGGACCTGATGGCGGTGCTGAGTCGGCTCGACCGGGGACGGATCGAGAGCCTGCGGCCCGACTTGATCAAGCGTGCGACGGCGGCGCTCGGGGACTTGGGCGAACCGGGCGGGGAGGGTGTTTGACCCGTTCCCGAGCGCGGGCTCGTGCCCGTCAGTCCCGCGTGGTGCCCCCCGCCTCGGTGGGCAGGGGCGAGCGGCCGGCGGCTTCCCAGCGCTCCTTCAGGTCGGCGGGGATGGTGAGCGTGGTGGACTGGCCGTTGGTGAGCGTGCGGACGCTGCCGCCCAGCAGCAGCGCACCGGCGCGGTCCAGGATGGTGGTGGCCAGGGTGCTCGTGTCCTCGTAGCGCTCCAGCGCCCGCACCAGGCCGGTGCCCGCGGTGACCACCCTCGCCCAGCCGCGGGAGTGGGGGACCTCCATCCAGTCCGCGACCTCCGGGTTGACGACCTGGCGCACCATCGCGGCGACGATGCCGTCGAACACCTTGCCGGGGAACAGCTTCTCGTAGAGGTCGAGCAGGTGCCGGGTCAGCACGACGCCCTCGGAGGACGGGCCGTAGGCGGTCTCCACCAGCGCCTTGCTCAGCTCGGTGGCCTCCTCCACGGTCTCCGGGAGGGCTTCGACGGGGATGCCGAGCATCGCGCCGGCCACCCGCCACACGTAGTAGTAGTGCGCGGCTTCGGTGTCGGTGACGGAGATGCCGATGCGGCGCATGCCCTCGACCACCTGGACCGAGAAGATCAGCAGCGCTCCCACCATGTCCTGCTGGCAGATCGGCACCCCGTCGCGGGCGACGTCCCAGCGGCCCGACGCGCCGAGGAAGTGGCGGACGGCCGCGTGGATGAGGCGGGTCTTCTGGATCGTGGGCACGAACGCGCCGCCGGAACCGAACGCGTCGCGGCCCATCATGTTCATCACGAACTGGGAGGTCTCCGACAGCCGCCGGTGGGGCTGCGCGAGCGCGTGGGTCAACGTCAGCGCCCGCGAGGCGCGGGGCTGGGCGTAGCAGTTGACCATGGCACCGAAGGTGAGCACCGAGGCGACGTGCACGCCGTCGTCGACGAAGAAGTCGTAGGCCCGCGCCACCCGGTCGGGGTCCACCCACTCGGGCGGGTTGTCGGTCGCGACCAGGAACTCCCGCACGGTGTCCGGCAACTGCTCGGGGATCGGCTGGTCGTTGGCCCGGAAGTGCTCCAGCACCGCGTTGACCGCGCCGACCCGGTTCGTGGCGACGAGGTCGGCGATGACCGCGTCGGCGAGCGGGTCGCCCTGGAACTTCAACGCCTCGAACGCGGCTGTGTCGATCAAGGGGACCACCTTCTCACTCTGGGCTGACCCTCACCTCACACGCCGTGCACGGCTCACGCCAGGACACGATCCGGTGACGCACGCCGGCGCGGTGCCCACCGACCGTGGGCCAACCGCACATGGCGGAAGCCGACCGGGGGAACGCCGGTCCCGGAGGGTGACCTCGCGGCCGGACCGGGCGAAGAATCCCGGTCATGGCGCACCCGGAAGGGCTCCCGGCCCTGGACCTGTACGCGGTCTGGACCGCGGCCCCGGAGCTGGAGGGCGCGTTCGACCCGTTCCGCTTCGAGCAGCGGATGGCCGCGTACCGGACGATGATCGACCGCACCAACCGGGGGGACCGGTTCGGCGCGGACAACCGGCGCAACCCCTTGTGGGGCCTGATGTTCCAGCACCAGTGGCAGTACCGCACCGGCCGGCTCGGCCCCGACGTCCGGCGGGACGGGCGGATCGACCCGGACGCGCCGTGGGGCTACGGGAACTACGCGCTCAGCGCCATCCCGTGGCTGGGCGCCGCGGCGGCCGGCGTCGTGCCGCCCCTGCCGGTCGCCGACCCGCCGTCCCCCTCGCGGTTCCGGTACGTGACGGGCGGGGCGGCGCCGGCGGAGTTCGCCGCCGCGGTGGCCGACTGGCGGGCGTACTTCGCCCTGGTGGGCGGGAGCGGGCCGGTGGACCTCGAACAGGCGCGGCTGGCGCTGTGGCGGGCGCACAAGACGTGCCTGGACGTGGTGGTCGACGTGGTCGCCGAGGTCGACACCGCGCCGTGGCCGGAACTGGAGGTCGCGTTCCTGCGCGGCTGGTGCCGGATGGTCGACTACCTGTGGGCGGCGGCCTGGCCCACCGACTTCGACTTCATGACCGCGCACGGCCTGGACGTGCTGCCCGAGTCGCTGCTCGTGACGCCCGGGGACGTGGCCGCGCTGCCGCCGAAGGCCCGGCGCAACGTCGACAACGTGCTCCGGCTGGCGGACACCCCGCGGTGGCGGTACGGCCTCAACCTGGCGTTGTGGAAGCGGGTCATGCGCACCCGCGAAGCCCGTGACCGGGTGCTGCCCCTGCTCGACGCCGTGTTCGACCCCCGACCCGACAACGCCGCCGAGCGCCGCAGGCTGCTCGGCTACCTGCTGCGCCCCTGACCCGCCCGCCGGCGGGCGGAGCGCGTCCGCCGCATCCCGACGGCCGGGTCTGCGCACCGGCGGCCCGACCGCCAAGGCCACCGACACCGGCGGGCCGACCTCGCGCGACGCGGCCGGGCCGAGGTGTTCCCCGTGCCGCCGCCGAAGATGCGGCCGACCCGCGCCGATCGACGGTCTGCTGTGGACTGATCGTGGATCCGGCCCGGCCGCGCGTGCGGTCTGGTTGGATTGATCCGTGCGGTTCGAGGGCGCGGTCGAGCCGGTCGGTCGGGGGCCGGAGCCCCGCGGTCGAGGCGGTGGATTGCCTCGGCGGGGTGGCGGTCGGGCCGTTCGGCCCGGGAACGACCTGCTCCGCGCCCTGGACGAGCGGCACGCGCAGTGGCCCGGTGGACGGGGGGCACCTGGTGACGGACGACCCGCGGGGGCACCCGCCCGGCGGCCCGGCGGCCGACACGGCGGCGCTCGGCCACGCCGACGTCGTGCCGCTCGACGTGGCCGGGACGTGGCCGGCGGTCTTGGCGACCGGCCCGGCCCGCGCCGGGGTCTGACCGCCATGCCGATCACCAGCGCGTGGGCCGCGTTGCGGGTGCGCGACATCCGGCTCTACCTGATCGGGTTGACGCTGTCGCTGTTCGGCGACTCGGTGTTCCTCGTGGTCGCCGGCATCTGGGTCAAGGACCTCACCGGCAGCGACGGCGCGGCCGGCATGGTGAACTTCTGCATCTGGGCGCCGTCGTTGATCGGGCCGGTGTTCGCCCTGGCGGCCGACCGCATGCCGCGACGCCGGCTGCTCGTGATCGTCAACGTCGGCGCGGCGGTGGCGTTGTTGCCGCTGCTCCCGGTGGACCGCGCCGGGCTGGTGTGGGTCGTCTTCGCGGTGATGACGGTCTACGGGGTCGTCTACGCGCTGATCGGGGCCGCCGAACCGGCGCTGATGTCCACGCTCGTCCCCGAGGAGCACCTCGGCGGCTACAACAGCGCTCGGCTGACGTTGTCGGAGGGGTTCAAGCTGCTCGGCCCGGCGGCCGGCGCGGCGATCTACGCGGCCTTCGGCGGTCCGGCGGTGGCCGTGCTCGACGCGGTCACGTTCCTGGCGGCGGCGCTGGCGCTGTCGCTGATGACCTTCCGGGAACCGCCCGTCACCACCACCGCCCGCGAGCACTGGTGGCGCGAGCTGCGCGCCGGGATCGACCGGATCGTCACGGTGGCGCCGCTGCGCCGGCTGGTCGTCGGCTCGGCGGTGGTGTTCGGCTTCGGCGGCCTGCTGACCTCCTACGCCTACGCCGTGGTCGAGTTCGGCCTCGGCCGGTCGCCGGAGTTCGTCGGCGTCGTGGTGACCGCGCAGGGCCTCGGTTCCGTGCTGGGCGGCCTGGTCGCGCCGGCCCTGATGCGGCGCCGGGGCGAGGTGGGCCTGGTGGGCGCCGGCATGCTGGTCGCCGCGACCGGGTGCCTGCTGACCGCCCTGCCGCCGTCGGTGTGGGTGATCCTGGCCGGCGCGGCGCTGCGCGGTTTCGGCCTGCCGTGGCTGCTGATCGGCACCACCACCCTGATCCAGCGCACCACCCCGCACGACCTGCAGGGCCGCACCGGCAGCGCCGCGTTCACCGCCTCGTTCATCCCGTCGACCCTGGCCATCCCGCTCGGCGCGGTCCTGGTCGAACTCCTCCACTACCGGGTGCTGTTCGGGGCCGCCGCCGCGGGCATGGCCGCCTGCGCCGCCTACACCCTGCGGTCGCGGGGGGCGGGCCCCCCCCCCCCCCCGGGGCCCTCCCCCACCGCCCCCGCCCCCCCCCCCCCACCACCCCCCCACACACCCCGGGGGGGTGTGGGGGCCCGCCGCGGCGTGCTGGGCCGCCTGCGCCCCACACCCCGTGCGGGCGCGGGGCGACCCTCCCACCGACCGGTCGGCGGAGCCCGCGTAGCGCCGCTCACCCCACCGGGTCGACGCGGAACTCCGCGCCACGCCACCGCGCGCGCAGCCGGCGGTCGTGGCCGGCCAGGACGACGGAGCCGGGGCCGGGGCCCAGGGCGTCCTCCAGCTCGTCGCACAACGCCGGGGACAGGTGGTTGGTCGGTTCGTCCAGCAGCAGCAGTTCCGGCGGGTCGGCCACCACCAGCGCCAGCGCCAGGCGGCGCCGCTGGCCCACCGACAGCTCGCCGACCGGCCTGTCGGCGTCCCACTCGGACAGCAGCCCGAGCGACCGCAGCGGCACGGCCGCGGCGCGGGCCGGACCCAGGGCGGACTCGTAGGTGGCCCGCGCGGTGCGGTCCGGGTGGTCGAAGCGCGTGTCCTGGGCCAGGAGGCCGACCCGCAGGTCGGGGCGTCGCCGCACGCCCGGCGGGTCCAGCAGGCCCGCCAGCACGAGCAGCAGGGTGGACTTGCCCGCGCCGTTCGGTCCGGTGACGAGCAGCCGTCCCGCGGCGGGCACGTCGAGGTGGTCCACGGCCAGCCGGCCGGGCACGCGGACGTCCCGCAGCGACACCACCACCTCGCCGGCCGCCTGCTCCGCCGGCGCGTCCGGGCGGAAGCGCAGCGGGGTCGGCGGCGGGGGGACCTGTCGGCGCTCCAGCTCCGCCAGTCGCCGCGCGGTGTTGCGGACGCGGCGCGCGATCTGGTTCTGCACGCGACCCGCCCGGTGCCCGTAGCCCATCTTCTCGTTGTCGCGCGGGCCCCGGTCCGGCGCGACCCGGCGCGTCGTCACGCCGAGCGCCTCCCGCAGGGCGGCGAGCTGTTCCTGTTCCGCGGCGTGGCGCTCCTGCCACCGGGCCCGTTGCGCGCGTTTCTCCGCCAGGTACGCGCTGTAGTTGCCGCCGTAGCGCACCGGACCGTCCGGCGCGGGGTCGAGGTCGATCACGTCCGTGCACACCGCGTCGAGGAACGCCCGGTCGTGGCTCGCCACCACCACGGTCCCCGGCAGGCCGCGCAACTGCTCCTCCAGGAAACCCGCCGCGTCGTCGTCCAGGTGGTTGGTGGGCTCGTCCAGCAGCAACGCGGACGGCCTGCGGACCACCAACGCCGCCAACGCCAACCGCGCGCGTTGGCCGCCCGAGAGCGACGCGAGCGCGCGGTCGCGCCCGACGTCGCCCAGGCCGAGGCCGGTGAGCACCACGTCGGCCCGCCGGTCGGCGTCCCACGCCTCCTGCCGCTGCGCTTGGTCCAGCCGCTCGGCGTACCCGGCGAGCAGGTCCGGGTCGTCCGGCGACGCGGCGAGCAGACCGGCGAGCCGGTCCAGCTCCGCGAGGGCTTCCCGCGCGTCCGCCAACGCGTCGTCCAGCACGTCGGCGACCGCGGCCCGCGGGTCGAACGCCAGTTCCTGGCGCAGGTAGCCGAGGTCCGGCGGCCGCTCGACGTGCCCGCGGTCGGGCCGGTCCACCCCCGCGAGCACCCGCAGCAGCGTGGACTTCCCGACGCCGTTCTCGCCGATCAGGCCGATCCGACGGCCCGGCGAGGCGGTGAGCGAGACCCCGTCGAGGACCCGCCGACCACCCAGGACGCGCACGAGGTCGTGCGCGCGCAATGCCGCTTGCACCACGTCCGCCCCCCGGTTCAGCCGGCCGCGGTGGGCTCGGGCGCGTCCAGCAGCCGGCCGCCGTCGAGCCGCAGCCGCCGGGTGATCCCGATCCGGGCGAGGAACCGCTCGTCGTGGCTGACGACCACGAACGCGCCCTGGTAGGCGTTGAGCGCGCGTTCCAACTGCCCGGCGCTGACCAGGTCGAGGTTGTTCGTGGGCTCGTCCAGCAGCAGCAGTTGCGGCGCGGGCTCGCCGAACAGGACGCACGCCAGCGTGGCGCGCAGCCGTTCGCCCCCGGAGAGAACGCCGACCGGGAGGTGCGCCCGCGCGCCCCGGAACAGGAACCGCGCCAGCAGGTTCATCCGCTCGGCCGGCGGCATCGCCGGGGCGAACGCGGCCAGGTTCTCGGCCACCGTGCGGTCGCCGTCGAGCAGGTCCAGGCGCTGCGACAGGTAGGCGATCCGGCCGTCGGCCCGCTTGACCTCGCCGCCGCGCGGTTCCAGGTCGCCGTGGACGATCCGCAGCAGGGTGGACTTGCCGACGCCGTTGGGCCCGGTGAGCGCGATCCGCTCCGGGCCCCGGATCGCCAGGTCCACGCCCTCGCCCGCGAACAGCTCCCGCTCGCCGTGCCCGGCGCGCAGCCGTTCGCCCAGGAAGAGCGTCCGCCCGGCGGGCACGGCGGTCTGCGGCAGCTCCACCACGATCGCCTGCTCGTTGCGCAGCGCCTTCTCGGCCTCGTCCAGCCTGGCCTTGGCCGCGCCGACGCGGGCCGCGTGCGTCCCGCTCGCCTTGCCCGCCGACTCCTGCGCGTTGCGCTTCATGGTCCCGGCGAAGATCCGGGGCAGCCCCGCGTTGCCGAGGTTGCGCGCCGCGTTGCCCGCCCGGCGCGCGGCCCGTTCGCGGGCCTGCTGCATCTCCCGCTTCTCCCGCTTCAGCTCCTGCTCGACGTTGCGGACGTTCTTCTCGGCCACCTCCCGCTCGGCCTCGACCGCCTGCTCGTAGTCGGTGAAGTTCCCGCCGTGGTAGCGGATCTCGCCGCCCTCGATCTCCGCGATGCGGTCCACCCGGTCCAGCAGCGCCCGGTCGTGGCTCACCACGAGGAGGCAGCCGGCCCAGTCGTCCAGCACGTCGTGGAGCCGGTGGCGGGCGTCCAGGTCGAGGTTGTTGGTCGGCTCGTCCAGCAGCAGCACGTCCGGCCGCTTGAGCAGCTGGGCGGCGAGGCCCAGGGAGACCACCTGACCGCCGCTGAGCGTGTGCAGGCGGCGGTCGAGGGCGAGGTCGCCGAGCCCGAGCCGGTCCAACTGGGCCCAGGTGCGCTCCTCGACGTCCCAGTCGGCGCCGATCGTGGTGAAGTGCTCCTCGTCCACGTCGCCGGACTCGACGGCGGCCAGCGCGCGCAGGACCGGCGCGATCCCGAGCACCTCGGCCACGGTCGGCTCGCCGGTGAGCGGCAGGTCCTGCGGGAGGTAGCCGAGGACGCCGTCGACCGCGACGCTGCCCGCCGACGGGCGCAGCTCACCGGCGATCAGCTTGAGGAGGGTGGACTTCCCGGACCCGTTGGGCGCGACGAGCCCGGTGCGGCCGGACGGGACGGTGAAGGACAGCCCGTCGAACACGGGCGTGTCGTCGGGCCAGGAGAAGGACAGGCCGGAAACGACGATGCGACTGGACATCGGTGGGACCTCGGGCGTGACGCGGGCACAGTGGTGCCCTGAGGGAGAAGGTGGACGACAGAAGACGGCCACGGCGGCCAAGCGCCGGCGGCCCGTCACATCCGGGGCTCACCCGGAGATGTCGTCTTCACCTGCCACGTCGGGTCTCCTCACGAACGGTTCTCCGCCCGACACCATACCAGCCGCCCCCGACGCGGTCCGATGAGCCGCGCCACGTCGTACCGGAAGCGGATCGTCCGGATCCGGGCCTACCGTGCTGCGCACCGAACGGATCCGAGGGAAGAAGACCTGACCGTGGACATCCTGCTCATCGCCGGCCTGTGGCTCGACCGGACCGCCTGGGACGACGTCGTGCCCGCCCTGGCAGCGCTCGGCCACCGCCCCGTGCCGCTCGCCCTGCCCGGACAGGGGGACGGCGCCCGCTCCGCGACCCTGGACGACCAGGTCGCCGCCGTGCTCGCCGCCGTGGACGCGTCACCCGACCGGGTGCTCGTGGTGGGGCACTCCGCCGCGTCCACGCTGGCCTGGCTGGCGGCCGACGCGCGGCCGGACCGGGTCGCCGGGACGGTGCTCGTCGGCGGCTTCCCGACCGGCGACGGCCGGCCGTACGCCGACTTCTTCGACGTGGTGGACGGCGTGATGCCGTTCCCGGGCTGGGAGCCGTTCGACGGACCGGACTCCGCCGACCTGGACGACGACGCCAAGCGCGCCTTCGCGGCCGCCGCGATCCCCGTGCCCGAGGGGGTTGCGAGAGGGGTGGTGCGCCTGACCGACGAGCGCCGCTTCGACGTGCCCGTCCTGCTCGTGTGCCCCGAGTACACGCCGGCCCGGGCGAAGGCGTGGATCGACGCCGGCGACGTGCCCGAACTGGCGCGCGCGAAGCACGTGGACTACGCCGACCTGGACTCCGGCCACTGGCCGATGCTCACCCGGCCGGTCGAACTAGCCCGCGTCCTGGCCGCGGCGGCGACCGCGGTCGCCTGAGCACCACGCCGCCCCGGGACCGGAT
>NZ_JBHYXZ010000070.1:0-14987 GCF_042752395.1 Actinosynnema sp. NPDC059335
TGGGATTGTATTTGTTTATCAGTCACAGCGGGGTCACCATCCGCGGGGGCGGGGTGTTCGGCGGCTGGCGCAGCACCGGCGGCTCCGGCGCGTCCGGTGTGGACACCGTGACGGGCCGGCCCGGTTCGACCACGATCGGCTCGCCGTGGTGGCGGGTGGCCAACGCCTCGCCCGACACGATCCGGTACGTGGCCGAGCCCGGCTCGACCTCCACCGCGAGGCGGGTGCCGCGGAACGACATGCGGAACGCCATCCGGCTCAACCCGGGCGGCAGGCGCGGCGCGAACGACAGCTCGCCGCCGTGGTCGCGCATCCCGCCGAACCCGGCCACGAGCGCGATCCACGCGCCCGCGAGCGACGCCATGTGCAGTCCGTTGTGGACGTTGCGGTGCAGGTCGTGCAGGTCGGTGAACGCGGCCTCGGCCAGGTAGTCGTAGGCGAGCCGCGCCGCGCCGACCTCGGCCGCCAGCACCGCCTGCGTGCCGGCGGACAGCGAGGAGTCGCGCACCGTCCGCTGCTCGTAGTAGGCGAAGTTGCGCGCCTTCTGCGCCGCCGTGAACGCGTCGCCCCGCACGTGCATGGCCAGCACCAGGTCGGCCTGCTTGACCACCTGCTTGCGGTACAGGTCGAAGTACGGCCGGTTGAGCAGCAGGGGGTACTCGTCGGGGTCGGTGCCCTCGAAGTCCCACTCGGCGTGCGAGGTGAACCCCTCCGACTGCTGGTGCACGTCCAGCAGCTCGTCGTAGGGGATCAGCATCCCGTCGGCCGCCTTCCGCCAGGACCCCACCTCCTCGGTGGTCGCGTCGAGCCGCTCGGCCACGTCGGGGTGCCGCTCGCACGCCGCCGCCGCGTTGCGCAGGTTCTCCTGCGCGATGAGGTTGGTGTAGACGTTGTTGTCGACCACCGCCGAGTACTCGTCCGGCCCGGTCACGCCGTCGATGCGGAACCCGCCGTGCTGGTCGTGGTGGCCCAGCGACATCCACAGCCGCGCGGTCTCCACCAGGATCTCCGCGCCGCACTCGCGCTCGAACCCGTGGTCGCCGGTGGCGTTGACGTACTGCGCCACGGCGTGCGAGACGTCGCCGTTGACGTGGAACGCCGCCGTGCTCGCGGGCCAGTAGGCCGAGCACTCCGCGCCGCTGATCGAGCGCCACGGGAACGCCGCGCCGCGCTGCCCGAGCACCTCGGCCCGCTCGCGCGCCTTGTCCAGCGTCGAGTGCCGCCACCGCAGCGCGTCCCGCGCCGCCTCGGGCACGGTGTAGGCCAGCACGGGCAGCACGAACATCTCGGTGTCCCAGAACGCGTGCCCGTCGTAGCCGGGCCCGGTCAGCCCCTTGCCCGGGATCGCCCGCGTCTCGCCGCGCACCGCCGCCTGCATGATGTGGAACAACGCGAACCGCAGCGCCTGCTGCAGCTCGTCGTCGCCGTGCAGCTCGATGTCGGCGACCTCCCAGAAGTCGTCCAGGAACCGCCGCTGCTCGGCCAGCAGGCCCTCCCAACCGGTCTGCCGCGCGCCCGCCAGCGCGGCCTCGACCTGCGCCCGCAGCGCGGGCACGGACCGCTGCGCCGACCAGCCGTACCCCAGGTACTTGACCAGCCGCAGCCTGCCGCCCGCGGGCACGTCCACGGCCGCGGTGAACCGGGCCAGGTCGCCCTCGGCGCGGATCTCCGTGCGCAACCCGTCGTGGACCTCCAGCTCGTGGTCCATGGCCGCGGCCATCCGCAGCCCGGAGTTGCGCGCGTGGTGCGCCAGCACGGCCCGGTAGTCCTCGGCGTGCGCGAAGTCCGACACCAGCGGTTCGTTCAGGGCCGCGGCGACGCGCGGATCGTCGCCCTCGTTCTCCACCGGCTCGTTGGCCAGCAGGTCGGACTGCACGACGAGCTGCACGTCCTCGCTCGGCTCGACCTCGTAGAGGATCGCCGCCACGGCCCGCTGGGTCAGCGACACGAGCCGTTCCGACCGCACGGTGACCCGGCGGCCGGTCGGGGACTCCCACTCCGTGCGGCGGCGCAGCGTGCCCGTGCGGAAGTCGAGTTCGCGCCGGTGGGCGTGGGCGCGGCCGTAGCGCATGTCCAGCGGCTCGTCCTCGACCAGCAGGCGGATCACCTTGCCGTCGGTGACGTTGACGACCGTCTGGCCCGCCTCGGGGTAGCCATAGCCGCCTTCGCCGTACGGCAGCGCGTGCTCCTCGTAGAACCCGTTGAGGTAGGTGCCGGGCAGGCCGCGCGGCTCGCCCTCGTCCAGCGTGCCGCGCAGGCCGATGTGCCCGTTGGACAGCGCGAACACCGACTCGGTCCGGCGCAGCTGGTCGACCGCGAGGCCGTCCCAGCGCACCATCCAGGGGTGGACCTCCCAGCCGCTCACAGCAGCTCCGCCAGGTCCTCGACCACGACGTCCGCGCCGTGCGCCAGCAGCGCGTCCCGCTGGCCGGTCCGGTCCACGCCGACCACGTGCCCGAACCCGCCCGCGCGGCCCGCCTGCACGCCCGCCAGCGCGTCCTCGAACACGGCCGCGTGCTCCGGGCCCGTGCCGAGCAGCTTCGCGCCCGCCAGGAACGAGTCGGGCGCGGGCTTGCCCTTGAGCCCGTCGTGGACGATCACCACGCCGTCCACCAGGGCCTGCACGAACGGGCTGAGGCCCGCCGCGTCGAGCACCTTGCGCGCGTTCGCCGACGACGTCACCACGCCGATGGCTAGCCCTTCGTCGCGCACCGCGCTCAGGTAGGGGACCGTGCCCGCGTAGGGCGTCACACCTTCGTGTCGGATGATGGCCTCCAACAGGTCGTTCTTGCGGTTGCCGACGCCGTGCACCGTGTCGCGGTCCGGCGGGTCGTCCGGCGCGCCCTCGGGCAGCGTGATGCCGCGCGAGGCCAGGAACTCCCGCACGCCGTCGTACCGGGGCCGCCCGTCCACGTACTTCAGGTAGTCCGATTCGGCGAACGGAGGTTGGCCGAGCGGGCGCAGGAAGTCGTCGAACGTGCGCCGCCAGGCGCGGCGGTGCAGCACGGCCGTGCTCGTGAGCACGCCGTCCAGGTCGAAGAGGCAGGCGGTGATCGCGTCAGGCAGTCCGAGGGCCATGGTCAGTTGTCTACCCGTTCCCGGTCCGGGGTACCCGCTGGTCGGACGCACAACGGCGGAGGGATCTGACCATGGGCAAGCCGCGCGTGCTGGTCGTCGGAACGGGCTTCGCGGGCTACCACTGCCTGCGCACGCTGGAACGCGTGCTCCCGGCCGACGCCGCCGAACTGGTGGCGGTCAACCCCACCGACTACATGCTGTACGTGCCGCTGCTGCCGGAGGTGGCGGGCGGCTCGCTGGACCCGCGCCGGGTCGCCGTGCCGCTGCGGCCGAAGCTGCCCCGCACGCGGTTGGTGCAGGCGAACGTCACCGGCATCGACCTGGCCACCCGCACGTGCACCGCGGTGGACGTGGAGGGGCGCGAGCACGTGCTGGAGTGGGACCGGCTCGTGCTGACCGCGGGCTCGGTCACCCGGCTGCTGTCGATCCCGGGCGTGGCGGAGCACGCGTTCGGGTTCAAGTCGGTCGCCGAGGCGGTGTTCCTGCGCGACCACGTGCTGCGGCAGGTCGAGCTGGCCGAGCAGGCGACCGACCCGGCCGAGCGGGCGGCGCGGGCGACGTTCGTCGTGGTCGGGGCCGGGTACACGGGCACGGAGCTGGTGGCGCAGGGCCAGCAGCTCACCCGGTCGGCGTTGCGCGGGCGCACCGGGCTCGCGGAGTCCGAGATCAAGTGGGTGCTCGTGGACATGGCGCCGCGCGTGCTGCCCGGCCTGGACGACCGGCTGTCCGGACCGGCCGCGCGGGTGCTGCGCGCCCGCGGCGTGGACCTCCGGCTGGAGACCAGCGTCAAGGAGGTCACCCCGGACTGCGCCGTGCTGACCGACGGCAGCCGCATCCCGACCCGGACCCTGGTGTGGTGCGTGGGCGTGCGGCCCGACCCGCTGGTGGAGTCGGTGGCGTTGTCCACGGTGAAGGGGCGGGTCGTGGTGGACCCGACGCTGGCCGTGCCGACGCACCCGCACGTGTTCGCGGCCGGCGACGTGGCCGCCGTGCCCGACGTGTACCACGACGGCGAGCCGACCCCGATGACCGCGCAGCACGCGCAGCGGCAGGGCAAGCTCGCCGGGCGCAACGTCGCGGCGTCGCTCGGGCACGGCGACGTGGGCGCCTACCGGCACCGCGACCTCGGTTTCGTGGTCGACCTGGCGGGCTCGCAGGCCGTCGCCAACCCGCTGCGGGTGCCGATGACCGGCGTGCCGGCGAAGGCGGTCGCCCGCGGGTACCACCTGCTCGCGATGCCGGGCAACCGGCTGCGGGTGGCGGTCGACTGGCTGACCGACCTGCTCGCCCGTCGCCAGGTGGTGCAGTTCGGGCTGGTCCCGGAGGCGGGCGTGCGGCTGGGCGACGTCGAGAAGGCCGCCACCGGCCAGCGCCGGTGAGGCCGGAAGGGGCCGCGACCGGCCGGCGTCGGTGAGGCGCGAGGAAGCCGCCACGGGGCGGCGTCGGTGAGGTCGGAGGAGGCCGCGACCGGCCGGCGTCGGCGAACACCGGCCGGTGAGGCCCGACGGCGTGCCCGGTCGAGGGGCGCGCCGTGCGGGCCGGCCGTGCGGGGCCGTCACCGGGCTTCGGGTCAGGCGGGCTTCAGCGGGTCGTGGCCGATCGACATGAGGCGGTGCCGCCAGTGCGCCTCGCCCGCGGTCGGCTCCAGGTCGGCCCGGCGCTGCTCGTGCACCCGGTCCACGACCTTGCGCATCACCCTGACGTCCTCGGTGGTCAGGTCCGTGCGGCGCTTGCGCAGGACCCGGAGGACCTCCTGGCCGGTCGGCGTCCCCGCCTGGTCCGGCACGGTCTCGCTGTCCTCGTCCGCCGAGCGGGTCCGCAACCACTCCTCCAGCTCGTGCGAGGTCATGTTCACCACGCGGTGGAACTCGTCCCACAAGGTGTCGGTCATGGGGATGAGGTTTGCCGCCGCGGGACCGGTCGAAACGGCCACGGCGGGGCGAACCCGGCCCCGACGACGCGGGGGCCGGGGTCCCGCCGGGGTCAGATCAGGTCCGGCGCGTACTGCGCCTTCGCCGCCGCGACGGCCGCCTGGACCTCCTCCTCGGTGGCGCTGCCGGACGCCTCGACGGCCGCCGTCCACGCCTCGATCGACCCGAGGTTGAACCGCTGCGTCTCGGGCGAGTTGGCGGCGGCGGTCGGGTCGTCGCCCTCCGCGACCTCGCCCGCCAGCCAGAGGGCGAGGCCGAGCAGCGCGCCGTCCCAGCCGGGGCCGACGTAGAGCGCGCCCGCGCCGCTGCCGGCCATCGCCTTGGGCACGGTGTGCTCCAGCTCGACCGTCGTCCGCTCGTCCTCGTCCGCGACCAGGCGCAGCTCCACGATGCTGGTCTCGCCGCCGAACGTGACCCGCAGCAGCTTCGGCGGCGAGCACGTCAGGATCCGGCCGCCCGCGTTGCCCTCCAGCTGGAAGTCGCCGCCCTCGCGCAGGTCGCCGCTGATCGGCATGAACCAGCGCCGGAGCCGGTCGGGGTCGGTCACCGCGTCCCACACGTCCTCGGCCGCCGCGTCGTACGTGCGGCGCAGCAGCACACCGACGGTCTCGTCCGAGCCCGCGTTCACCTCGCGGTGGATGGCCTTGAGCTGGGCGGCGATGTCGATCACTGTCGTTCCTCCTTGAGTCGCCTCTCGCGCTTGCCGCGCGCGAGTTCGGTGGCCAGCGCGTCGAGGTGCCCGCTCCAGAACCGGCGGAACCGGTCGAGCCACTCGTCCACCTCCCGCAGCCCCTGGTCGTCCACCGCGTAGAGGCGTCGGGTGCCTTCCGCGCGGACGCGGGCGAAGCCGTTCTCGCGCAGCACCCGCAGGTGCTGGGAGACGGCGGGCTGCGAGATGCCGAACTCCCGGCGGACCACCTCCGTGACCGCCCCGGAGGTCTGCTCGCCGTCGGCCAACAGCTCCAGGATGCGGCGACGGACGGGATCGCCGAGTACGTCGAACGCGTGCACGACCTGCATCTTTCAGGCTCGGCTTATATAAGTCAAATCTAAGGCTCCGGAATTGTCGGTGGTCGGTGGCACTATCTCGAACGGATGTTCGGTACGCGTTCGAAGGGAGCCATGCGATGCGTGTTCGACTCGATCCCCGTCAGTGGCCCGGCCGTGTCATCCCCGAGACCGACGCCGAGATCGACACGGCGGTCGAGGCGCTCTGCCTGCGCGCCACCTGGCCCGACGCCCACCGCGCCGCCGTGCGCCGGGTCGTCGAGCCGTGGTTCGGCGAGGGGTGGAGCGTCGATGCCCTGCTGGCGGCGGTCGACCGCAGGCCGGACGGCACGAGGCAGGGCAGCCCGCGCAACCGCGACCAGGTGGCGCACGACTTCCTCCGTGCGCGGCTGCGGTCGTGGTGGCAGGGGGGCGCGCGGCGAGCGCGCCCCCCGGTGGCGGGCATGACGCTGGGCGCGTGGTGGCGGATCAACCGCCGCAACGCCCGGCTGACCGAGCCGCGGCCCCGGCGGCCGCTGAGCGCGGCGGGCAGCCTCGCGCGCGAGCAGTCGCGGGAGCGGGTGCGGGCCAGGGTGAAGGACCCGGTGGAGCGGTCGCGCGAGTTGGCGCGGCGGCGGCAGGAGGTGCTGGACAGCCTGCTGGTGCCGGGGCAGCGGGTGCCGACGTTCGACGACGCCCGGAAGCTGCTGGCCGACGTGCGGCTGCCCGCGCACCCGGTGTGCAGCCGGTGCGGGTGTCGGCAGGGGGTGCTGCCGAACGCCGCTTGACACGTCCTTAGTCTGTGGTTCCCGACACGGTGATTCTCGGCCGGCGGGTTCGTGCGCTTCCGGGCAGCGACGCCCGCCGGTGGCCCCTGCCGCCCGAGCCGTGCGCGGCCCGCCGTGACGCGACCGGTCGACGTCCTGTTCCGCAAGCTGTGGCCGTAGGAGTTGGCAGTGTCCTGGTTGTTCACCCTCGTCCTGTGCGTGGCGGCGTTCCTGGCGGGCGCGGCCCTGGTCTGGTCGCGCCTCAACCCCACCATCCGCGACCTGCGCGCCCGCCTCGACCAGGCGACCACCCCGAACGCCACCACCGCACCGACCACCCCGAAGGCCACCGCCACCGACGAGGCCGCCGCCGCCGCCGAGCCCACCACCTCCGCGCCGACGACCCCGGCACCCGCGCCCGCCGCGGCCACCACGGACTCGGTCCCTGCCGCCCCGACCGCCGCCACGCCGGCCGCCACCGAGCCGGTCCGCGCCGAAACCGCCGCCGAGCCGGTTGCCGCCGAGCCCGCCGCCAAGCCTGCTGTCGCGGACTCCACCACCGCCGAGCCGACCGCCGCCGAAGCCGCCCCCGAGCCGGCCGTCGCCGAACCCGAGCCCGCACCGGCTGCCGCCGCCGAGCCGACCACGACCGCCGAGCCGATCGCCGCCGAGCCGACCCCTGCCGCCGCGCCCGCCGAGTCCGCGCCTGCCGAGCCGGCCGCCGTGGAGCCCGCCGAGTCCGCGCCCACCGAGCCGGTTGCCGCCGCCGAGCCGGTTGCCGCCCAGCCCGCCGCGCCCGCCGCCCCTGCCGAGCCGGTCGCCGCAGACCCGGTTGCCGCCGTGCCGGTTGAGGCGGAGCCGGTTGCCGCGGAGCACGTCGCCGCAGAGCCGGAGGCGCAGCCCGCCGCGACCGCCGCGACCGGGAACCCGGAGGGCCTGGCGGTCAAGGCGAACTCCAAGTCGATGATCTTCCACACCCCGGACTCGCCGTACTACAAGCGCATGAAGGGCGACGTCACCTTCGCCTCCGTCGCCGAAGCCGAGCGCGCCGGCTACACCCAGTGGACCCCGAAGCCGAAGGTCGCCTCACCCGCCCGCTGACCCAACCCCCGAACCCGCCGAACCAGCGCACAACCGAACGCATAGGCCCGCACCGCCCGGGTACGCCCCGGTCGGGGTGACCTGATGCCGACGCGAGGCCCGACGTGACCGCGCTGGCGCTCCACCGCACCGACGTCGCCGGCGTCGCGGTGCTGCGCCCGGCCGGCACGCTCGACTTGACCACCTATCGCGACCTGCGCGACGGGCTGCTGGAGTGCGCCGCCGACGAGCCGACCGCGCTCGTCGTCCGGCTGGACGACGGCTTCGAGTGCGCCACGCCCGCGTTCATGTCGGTCTTCACGACGGTCTGCCAACGCGTGGCCGAGTGGCCGGGCGTGCCGGTGCTGCTGGTCGCCGAGACGCCCGGCCACCGGCGCTCCCGGGCGGCCGCCGCGGTGCCCCGGTTCACCACGCTCACCGCCGCCCTGGCCGCCGCCGAACGCCCGCCCGACCACGCGCCCGACCACCGCGCCGAGATCCGCCTGCCCGCCTCCCTCGCCGGCGGCCGGCTCGCGCGGTGCTTCGTCCGGGACGCCTGCGAGCGCTGGGTCGTCGCCCACCTCGTCCCCAGCGCCGCCACGGTGGCCACCGAACTGGTCGAGAACGCCGTCCGCCACGCGCGTTCCGCCCCGGTGCTGCGCCTGCGGCTGAACGGCCGCGCCCTGACCATCGCGGTGTGCGACGACGACCCCGACCCGCCCGCCACGCCGGCGGTCGAGCCGCTGCGGCCGGGCGGGCGGGGCATCATGATCGTGTCGTCGTTGAGCCGGACGTGGGGCTGCTACCGGCGACCGCGGGGCGGCAAGATCGTCTGGGCGGTCCTGGACGGGTGACCGTCAGCTCGCCTCGTCCACGGCCGCCACGATCGTGAACCGGTCCACCAGCCCGGTCAGCTGCAACGGCTGCCGCACGACCTTCGTCGTCACCACCAGCCGCAACGCCGTGTCCTCCGCCACGCACGCCGCGCGCAGCGCGATCAGCATGTTGATCCCGGTCGACCCGAGGAACGTCACCCCGGACAGGTCGAGCACCAGCACCCGGACCGGGCGGCCGAGCACGGCGCGGACGTGACCCTCCACCGCCGGTGTCGTCGCCATGTCGAGTTCACCCGCCACGGCGACGACCACCACACCCGCGGACACCTCGCGCGTCGTGAACGTGACGGCGTCGGTGAAGTCGTCCATGTCCCACTCCAGGGTGTGGTCGGCAGTGTGCGGCTGTCTGCTCAACCGCGCTCAGCCTAGGCCCACGCAAACTGTGAGCCCCCGTCAGGACCGGTGCAACTCCTTCGCCAGCTCCGACTTGCTCATCCCCGACGCCCCCGACAGGCCCGCGTTGCGCGCCTGCGCGAGCAGTTCCTCGCGCGTTTCCTCACCCGGCCGGTCGCCCAGGTGCCGGGCCCGGCTCTCGGCGAACGCCCGCCCCAGCTCCTCGCGCCGCGCGTCGTCCAACCGCTCGCGCATGCCCGGCAGGACCGTCGACTCCTCTTCCTCGACGTGGTGCGTCACGGACTCGACCAGCTCCCGCAGCACGTCGTCGAACGCGGCCGACGTCGGATCCGTCCCGGACAGCTTGAGCAGCAGCCGCTCGGCGTCGGCGTGCTCCTCCTGGCTGTGCTCGACCTCCTCGGTCTCGCCCGCCTCGTCCTTGGCGACCGGGTAGACCTCGGCCTCCTCGGCGCGGCTGTGCGCGGTGAGCACGGCGGTCAGCACGGGCACCAGCAGCGGCCGCTTCTCCGGGTGGTCCTTCAGCTCGGCGAACAGCCGCTCCACCTCGCGGTGGTCCTGCATGATCAGATCGACTACGTCGGGCATGTCGTCCTCCGTCACGTGATGTGGCGCAGGAGTAGTACCCGGAGATCAGCCGACCACGCGTCGGATCACGTCGACGGGCCCGATGGACTCGATGTCCTGGATCTTCACGGGCACGCCCTCGGTGGACGCGTGCACCGCGCGCAGGCCGTCGATCGCCATCGCCACGTGCGTCCGCCCCGAGTAGTAGATGATCAGGTCGCCGGCCTTCACGTCGTTGCGCGACACCGACCGGCCGATGGTGGCCTGGCCGTAGGTGGTGCGCGGGATGGCGATGCCCGCCGACCGGTATGCCGCCTGCATCAGGCTGGAGCAGTCCCACGTGTCCGGACCGTTCGAGCCGTACACGTAGTCCTTGCCGCGTTGCGCCAGCGCGAACGCCAGCGCCCGGCCCGCCGTGCCCGACGGCACCGGGATCTCGCTCATGTCGCCCGCGTTGTTCAACGCCGCCCGTTCGGCCGGGCTCAACGAGCGGTACGCGTCGCGGGCCTCGGCGATCTGCCCGTCGAGCGCGGCCTTGCGCTGGTCGATGTCCGCGATCGCCTGGTTCGCGGCCCCGGCGGCCTCGGTGGCGCGGCGGGCGGCGTCGTTGGCGCGGTCGACGGCCTCGCCGAGGCCCTGCAACGCCTCCGCGCTGTCGCCCGCCAGCACGCCGAGCGCGGACATGCGGTTGAGGAAGTCCTGTTGCGAGTCGCTGACGAGCAGCGCGGAGAGCTGGTTGAACCGCGCGCCCTCGAAGGACGCCTCGGTGAGCAGGTCCACCTGGCCGCGCAGCGACTCCTGCGCCTGCTGCGCCGCGGTGAGGTCGCGGTTGGCCTGGTCGAGCGCTCCCTGCGCGTTCGTCAGGGCCTCCTGCGCCCGCAGGTGCTCCTCGTTCAGCGCCTCGGCCTGGGTGGACAGCTCGTTGTACTTCCGCAACGCCTCCGAGGCGTTCGACGGCGCCTCGGGGTCCGCCGCGGCGTGGGGGAGGGGCGGGACGGCCCCGATCAGCACGGAGACGGCCGTCGCCGTCAGGGCCGCGCGGACGGTGCGCTGAGCGGTTGTCGACGCCACGGTCGCGCGGTCCTCCTTCACACCGGGTGGGCTGCCCTCGAACGGGTTACACCCGCCCAGGTCGCGGTCAGGTTACGGAACCGGTCGCGGCTCGTCCACCAACGGCCCCACCGGGGCGTGTCACCGGTCCGCCCGCACGGCGCGGGTGAACCGCCGCCACCGGTCGGAACCCACGCAGAGCACCGGGCCGAGCCCCCGGTCCTTCGAGTCGCGCACCCGCACCACGTCGCCGTCGAACCGGACCTCGACGCAGTCGCCGGACGCGGTGCTGAAGCTGCTCTTGAACCAGCCGCGCGCGGTGGCGGAGGGGCTGTGGGGCATCAGAAGCGCTCCATCTCGTGGTAGACCGCGCGGATGAAGTCGCGCGAGTCGTGGTCGCCGAGGGCCCGGTCGAACGTCTCCGCGAAGCTCGCCACCGACTCGACTATCACCTGGCGCTTGTCCACGAGGACACCGCTGATCGCCGTCTCCTGGTACAGCAGGTCGCCGAGCTTCGCGGAGCGGAAGGAGAGGATCTTCAGCGCCGAGCCGAGCAGCGGGTGCGCGCCCGCCATGAACGGGATCACGCGGATGCGGACGTGGTCCCCCTTGCGGTCGAGGACGTGGAGCAGGTGGGCGAGCTGCCCGCGCACGACGCCCGGGTCCCCGACCCACTGCCGCAACGCGGCCTCGCCGAGCACCACGTCGAGCTTGAGCGGGTCCGGGCCGTCCAGCCGGACCTGCCGCGCGAGCCGCGTGCGCAGCCGCGGGCCGATGTCGACCGGCCGGATGTAGGGCGTGCCCGCGACCATCACGGCCCGCGCGTAGTCGGCGGTCTGCAACAGCCCCGGGATGATGTCCGGCGCGTACTCGAAGACCTTGTCCGCGCCCGCCTCCAACCCCAGCAGCCGCAGGAACTCGTCCGAGTAGAGCCGGCCGTACTCGTGCCACCACTCGCGCCGCTCGGTCTGCGCGCGCAGCGCCTCCAGCTCGGCGCGCTCGCCGGCCGACAGCCCGTAGGCGTCGGCGAGGTCGCCGAGCTTGGCGGGGGTCAGCCGGCGCTTGCCGGACTCGATCGCGGACAGGTTCGTGCCGCCGATGCCCGTCGTCTTGCCGACCGCCGCCGCGGTGAGCCCGAGCCGCTCCCGGTGCTCGCGCAGCCTCAACCCGAGTTCCCACGCCTGAACCGTGCTGGAGATCGGGGCGTCGTCGCCCATGCCCTCATCCTGTCGCGCCTGATCATCGAGACCGCTGGCTCGATCCTGTATGCGGAGCGCCACACAGGGTAGCGACAAGCGCACTCGTCCGATGAATCGACAGGAAGATAAGTATCAATATAGCTTCGGAGTGACACGCGAGGTGCCCGAACGGTCTCCGGCAGTGAGGTAGTGACCACGATGGACATCAAACCCACGCTGCGTGGCCGCCTGCTCGGCCGGGAACTCCGCCGGGCCCGCGAGGACTCGGGGTTGACCGTGGCCGAACTCGCCGCGCGCACCCGGCAGTCACCGGACTGGATCCGCCGGCTGGAGGACGGCATCGCGTCCTCGCCGGCCGCCGACCAGACCACGTGGTGCGCCTGGGGGGCGGAGTCGTCCAGCGTGCTCAACGTGCTGTGCCGCACCGCCGAGCGGATCGACCTGCTCGCGCCGCTGGGCATCCACCCGGCGCTGGACCGGCTCGACGCCGACCGCTGCACGGCCTACGTGCTGGAGGGCACTGCGGTGGACCGAACCGACGTCGTGGTCCGCGTGATCCCGTACAGCGCGGGCGCCTACCCCGGCGTGGTGAACCACCCGTTGACCCGGTTCACCCTCGCCGACGGCCCGGCGGTCGTGTTCTACCCGTGCGTGCACCGCGCGATGTTCACCGAGGACCCCCGGCACGTCGAGCTGGCGAACGCCCTCTTCGCCCACCTAGCCGAGATCACCGACTAGCGACAGGCCGGTGAGGTCCGTCCGGCCGCCGGGGTGGCGGACCGCGCGGCCCGAGGCGGCGGTGGCCAGCCGGCCCGCCTGCTCCGGGCCGTCGCCGCGCGCCAGGCCCACGGTCAGCGCGGCCACGAACGCGTCACCGCCGCCGGTCGTGTCCACGACGTCCTCGTCGGTCAGCGGGACCGCCGCCGACCCGCCGTCCCACACCAGCACGTTCGCCTCGCCCGGCGCCTCCAGCGCCACCACCGACGGCCCCCGGCCCAGCAGCTCGCGCCCGGCCCGCAGGGCCGCGTCCACGCCGGTGATCGCCCGCCCGGTCAGCAGCTCCGCCTCCCGGTGGTCGGCGCGCACCACGTCGGCCGCCGCCAGCAGCTCGGCCTCCCGCCCGTCCGGCGCGCCGTCCAGCACGACCAGCCCGCCCGCCGCGCGCACCGCCGCCAGCGCCGCGTCGGCCGGTTGCTGCAACTGCACGACCACCGCGTCCGCGCCGGCCAGCAGCGCCGACGCCGCCCGGACGTCCGCCGCGGTGACGAGCGTCGCGGCGGGGACGTCCTCCAGGTAGCGGTAGCCGCCGTCGCAGACGACGTCCACGATCAGGGCCGTTCGGACGCCCTCCCGGCGCACCACCCCGGCCGTGGCTACGCCGTCCGCGTCCAGCCGCTCGACCAGCAGGCGGCCCTCCCGGTCGTCCCCGACGACGCCCACCAGGGCGGCCGTTGCGCCCAGCTGCCTGGTGCCCCGGGCGATGTTCGCGCCCTTGCCGCCGAGCATTTCACGACGTTCCAGCACCCCCGCCCGACCGCCCCGCGCGGGCACCTCGGGGACCACCAACACCAGGTCACGGGCTATCTGACCGACCACCGCGATCCGCATGTCGGTGCGGTACCCGGTGGCCACCAGTTGAAACGGAGCGTTGACGTGGCGTCACCGGTAATGCGATCGTAATTCTGGGAGCGCTCCCAGTCCCGTGGTTCGCAGATCACCGTCGATCTGAAGGAGAATGTCCTTGCGACTCAAGCGCTTTGGGGCGTTGGCCGTGGCCGCGCTCGGTATCGTCGGTGTGACCAGCGTGTTCGCCCAGAGCGGCGTGGCGCTGGCGCACGGTTCGATGACCTTCCCCCCGAGCCGCACCTACGCCTGCTACGAGGACGGCAGGATCGGTGGCGGCGGCGGTGACCTGAACCCGACGAACCCCGCGTGCGTCGCCGCGGTGCAGATCGGTGGCAAGCAACCGCTGTGGGACTGGTACGGCAACCTCATCAGCCTGGCCGGCGGCCGGCACCGCGAGATCATCGCCGACGGCGACCTGTGCGGGCCGACCACCAAGTACGACGCCTACAACCTGGCCCGCAGCGACTGGCCGGTGACCACCCTGCGGGCGGGCGCGCCGATCACCTTCAAGTACAACGCGTGGGCCCCGCACCCGGGCCGGTGGGACCAGTACGTCACCAAGGACGGCTTCGACGTCACGCAGCCGCTGAAGTGGTCCGACCTGGAGCCCGCGCCGTTCGACAGCATCACCAACCCGCCGCTGGGCAACGGCGAGTACTCGTGGAACGGCACCCTGCCCAACAAGACCGGCCGCCACATCATCTACTCGATCTGGCAGCGCAGTGACAGCCCCGAGGCGTTCTACAGCTGCTCGGACGTGAACTTCACCGGCGGCTCCGGCGGCGGCGACACCCAGGCCCCGGCCGCGCCGGGCGCCCCCACGGCCACGGCCTCGTCCACCTCGGTCGCGTTGAGCTGGGCCGCGGCCACCGACAACGTCGGCGTGACCGGCTACACGGTGTACCGCGAGGCGGGCGCGACGGACGTCGCGGTCGCGACGACCTCGGGCACCACCGCCACGGTCACCGGCCTGACCGCGGACACGGCGTACCAGTTCTACGTGGTGGCGCGGGACGCGGCGGGCAACACCTCGACGCCGTCGGCCGTCGTGTCGGTGCGGACGACGACGGGCGGCGGCACCACGCCCGGCGCGTGCGCGGTGACGTACAGCGTGCCCAGCTCGTGGTCCGGCGGCTTCACCGCGAACGTGTCGGTGAAGAACACGGGCACCAGCGCGGTCAACGCGTGGCAGCTCGTGTGGGACGTCCCGAGCGGCCAGGGCATCACCCAGGCGTGGTCGGCCGAGGTCGCCGTCGCGTCGGGCAAGGCCACCGCGAAGGGTGCGAGCTGGAACCAGAACATCCAGCCGGGTCAGTCGGTGAGCTTCGGGTTCAACGGCTCGTCGCAGGGGACGCCCGCGAACCCGACGTCGTTCACCCTCAACGGCGCCCTGTGCGCCGCGGGCTGATGTTCTGGCGCTTAGCGGGGCATGCCCCCCGCAGTGTTGGGTGGTGG
>NZ_JBHYXZ010000070.1:14997-43684 GCF_042752395.1 Actinosynnema sp. NPDC059335
ACCCCCCCCACGGCCCCCCTGGCCCCCGCGGGCGCAGGAACGCCCCCGGCCCGGCCCTCCCCGCCCACCGGGGGGGGGCGTGCGCCGGCCCCGCGGCGGCGACCGGCTCCACCGGCCTGGGCTCCAACGCCCTCGGCCCGCCGCTGGGCACCCCGGCGGAGGTCGGGCAGTGGGTGCGGGAGAAGACCGGCCAGTGCGACGAGGTCGTGCCGCGGTCGATGGAGGAGTTCGCCGACTTCGTCGGGCCGCTGCGGGCCAAGCTCTACGCGCCGTACGTGGCGGAGTGGGGCACGTGCTCGGCGGGTCCGTACGAGCGGCTGGGGCTGGTCGTCTTCCAGCGGGAGAAGCTGAAGGACTTCCAGCGGGCGTGGCAGGGCGCGATGGCTGCCGGCGAGGTGTCGGACAACCCGGACTTCGGGTTCGGCAACGGCTTCGCCCTCAGCGGCACGCTCGGCCTGGAGCTGCTGGGCCTGCACGACCTGCGTTGCACACCGGTGGGGCCCGACGAGGTCGTGGAGCACACCCTCCCCGCGGAGGCGGAAGGGTGCACCTACGTCCAGAAGCCGGGCCACCACCACTAGAGGCGGCTCGTCAGCGCGGCGCGGCGGTGCTCTGACGCACCACCAGCGTGGTGGCAAGCTCGATTCGGCGGTGTTCGGGCTCTTCACCACGTGCCAGCGTGATGGCGAGACGGGTGCCCGCCGCGGCCATGTCCTGCAGCGGCTGCCGGACCGTGGTCAGCGGCGGGCCCACCCACTGCGCGACCGGGAGGTCGTCGAAGCCGATGACGCTGAGGTCCTCCGGGATGCGGAGGCCGGCGGCGCGTGCCGCCTCGTAGACGCCGAGGGCCTGGAGGTCCGACCCGGCGAACACGGCGGTCGGCGGGTCCGGCAGGTCGAGCAGCGGCGCGAACTGCGCGCGGCCGGACTCGACGTGGAAGTCGCCGTAGCGGACCAGGGCCGGGTCGAACGCGAGGCCCGCGGTCTCCAGCGCGGCGCGGTAGCCGTCCACGCGGGCGCGGCTGCACAGCACGCGTTCCGGGCCGCCGATCATGGCGATGCGGCGGTGGCCCAGCTCGATCAGGTGCCGGGTGGCGGTCAGGCCGCCGTTCCAGTTGGTGGCTCCTATGGACGGCGTCTCCAGCTGGGGCTCGCCGATGGGGTCGACCACGACGACCGGGATGTCCCGCGCGCGCAGCTTGGCCAGCTGCGACGACGTGAGGTCGGAGAAGACGGAGATCACCGCGAGCGGCTTGCGCGCGATCACGCCCTCCAGCCAGCCGTGGCCGGGGGTGAGCCTGCCCTGCGACTCCGACAGCACCAGCGCCAGGCCCTGCTCCGCGGCGACCTGCTCGGCGCCGCGGATGATCTCCAGCGCCCAGGCGCTCTCCAGCTCGTGGAACATCAGTTCCACCAGGTTGGACCGCCTCGACCGCTCGTCCGCCCGCCTCTGGTAGCCGTGTCGTCGGATGATCGCCTCGACCCGTTCCCGGGTGTGGGGCGCGACGTCGGCGCGACCGTTCATTACCTTCGAAACAGTCGGAACCGAGACCCCGGCTTCTGCCGCAATGGCGGCAATGGTGACTTTGCCCGAGGCTGTGCCATCCGAGGGTGACGGGTCGGCTTTGGTCGGCATGGGGGCAGTCTACGGCAGCCCAGCCCAGTTCCGGCCCGTGGACGTGGAGGAGCGGTGGTGGGTTGTTCGTCACTCGGAGTGCCGGTAACCCGTTCGAAACAATCGACTCTGTGATCGAAACTGTCGAATGTCCGGTTGCTCCCACTCGGACGCGTTCCGAGGTTAGCGCAGCGTACGTCTCGATTGGCCTGAATCGGGGGCGCGGGGAACGGACGGGTGGCGTTCCGAGCGTTGAATTCAGGGGTCCCGAACGTAGGACTCACGCGTTCTGGAGGTAGGACACGCGCGTTCTGGAGGTAGGACACGCGCGTTCTGGAGGTAGGACACGCGCGTTCTGGAGGTAGGACACGCGCGTTCTGGAGGTAGGACACGCGCGGGGGTGGGGGCTCGGGCCCGTGGGAGAGGTTGGCGGGCCCGAGCCGGGTCGGGTCAGTCCCGGCGGTCCGAGCCGCCGAACGAGAGGTCGTCGCGCAGGGCCCGGTGAGCGGGCTTGGCGGCGTAGTTCTCGTCGAGGATGTCGGCCGCACCTTCACCCTCGAACCACCCGGGCACCCAGGAGTACTTGTCCGTGTACCCCCAGACCGTGAACGACAGGCAGCGTGGCGTCAGCAGGCAGGCCCGCAGCGCGGTGCGGTACACGTTCGCCTGGGCCTGCAGCTTCACCGGGTCGGCGGGCAGCACCACCCGCACGTCGGCCTCCGTCACCGCCGTGCGCAGGCCCAGGGCGTCGAACCGCCCCAGGTTCTCCCGCATGGTCAGCGGCGCGTGGTCCGCCCTGAGGTGGGCCTGCAGGCCGACGCCGTGGATCGGCACGTCCTGTCGCAGCAATTCGCGCACGAGGTCGTACACGCCGTCGCTCTTGGCGTTGACCTCCTCGACCTCGTAGTCGTTGTAGAACAGCAGCGCGTCCGGGTCGGCCTCGTGCGCCCACCGGAACGCGTCCGCGATGTAGCCGGGGCCGAGCGCGCGCAGCCAGACCGTGTCGCGCAGGGACCCGTCGTCCTCGAACACCTCGTTCACGACGTCCCACTGCCAGACCCGGCCACGGAAGCGCCGCACGGTGGTCTGGACGTGGGCCTTCAGCACCGCGCCCAGCTCGTCGGGCGGCACGTCCGCGAGCCACGCCGGGTTCTGGTTGTGCCAGACGAGCGTGTGGCCGCGCACGCGCTGGCCGTTGGCCTCGGCGAACGCGACCAGCGCGTCCGCCGGACCCCACGCGTGCCGCCCGCGGACGGGTTCGAGCGCGTCCCACTTCATCGCGTTCTCGGCGGTGAGGGTGTCGAACTGCGTCGCCACCCACTCCCGGTACACCTCGTCGCCGGCCAGCGCGGTCAGGTTGACCGCCGTGCCGAACCCGAGGCCGTGCCGCGCGGCGAGCTGCCGCAGGGACGGCTCCGGAGCCGAAGTCGGGGTCCGGGTCGGAGTGGGAGCCGGGGTCCGGGTCGGAGCCGCTGCCGCCGCGGGGGCGGCCGCAGCTCGCGTGGTGGGGATGTCCGCGTGCGGCCGTTCGGGCGACGGCCCCGTGGGCGGGGGAACGTGATCGGGCATGACCGTCCTTCCTCCACCGACGGGGCCGACGCGCGAACCGGGACTTACTTGCCGAAACCGGCCGTGAGGCCGCTGAGCAGGAACCGCCGCCCGATCAGGTACACCACGAAGATCGGCAGCACGGACAGCGTCACGGCGGCGAGGAGCGCGGGCACGTTCGTGCCGAACTGGCCCTGGAAGTCCCACAACCCGAGGGTGAGCACCCGCGACGACTCCGACTGGGTGAGCACCAGGGGGAAGAGGAACCCGTTCCACGCGTTGAGCGCCGTGTAGACGACCACGGTCATGATCGCTGGCCGCGCCAGCGGCAGGACCAGCGACACCAGCACCCGCATGGGGCCCGCGCCGTCGATCGCCTGCGCCTCGTACAGCTCGCGCGGCACGTCGCGCAGGCTGTTGACCAGCACCAGCATCGCCACCGGCAGCGCGAACGCCGCCGTCGGCAGGATGATCGCGGTGAGCGTGTCGTACAGCTTCATCCGGGTGATCATCAGGTACACCGGGATGATCGTGGCCTGCGCGGGGATCGCCAGCCCCATCAGCAGCAGGGTGAACCCGCGCTGCACGAACTGGCTGGTGTTGCGCACCACCGCGTACGCGGCGGGCACGGTCACGAGCACCACGATCGCCACCGTCGCCACGGTCACGATCACGTTGTTCAGCAGGTACTGGCCGAAGCCGCCGGTCAGCACGGTGACGTAGTTGTCCAGCGTCAGCGCGTCCGGCATCTCCCACACGCTCTTGCCGAGGTACTCGGCGCGCGTGCGCAGCGACACCGTGACCAGGTAGAGCAGCGGTCCGACCACGATGACCAGCCACACCAGGGCGAACAGCCCGGCGGGCCAGTTGGGACGAGACTTCACGACCCCTCCTGCTGGCTGCTCATCTGGCGGAACCCGCTCCAGCGCATGACCGCGAGCGACAGCGCGGTGCCGAGGACCACCAGCACGACCGCGATCGTGCTCGCGTAGCCCATCTCGAACCCGCTGAAGCCGGTGATGTACATGTGCAGGGGCAGGATGCGGGTCGCGGTGCCCGGTCCGCCGTTGGTCAGGATGAGCACGGTGTCGAACGTGGTCAGCGAGCCGACCAGCATCAGCACCGACGACGTGACCACGGTGTACCGCAGCTGCGGCAGCGTGATGTGCCGGAACTTGCTCACCCGCGAGGCGCCGTCGATGGTCGCCGCCTCGTACAGCGACTGCGGCACCGCCCGCGCCGCACCCTGGTAGAGCAGGGTGTGGAACGGGATGAACTGCCAGGAGATCACCAGCACCACCGTGTAGAGCGCGATGTCGGGGTCGCCCAGGAACAGCGGACCGCCGACGAACGCGCCGAAGTTCGGCTCGAGCAGCGCCTGCCACAACAGCGCGATGGCGGCCGTGGACAGCAGCAGCGGGAGGAAGAAGATCGAGCTGAGCACCGCCCGGGACCGCTGCTTGCCGGCCGCCCAGACCCCGATCAGCAACGCGATCGGGGTCTGGACGAGCCACGACACGACCATCAGCACCAGGGTCCGCCACACCGAGGCACGCGCCTCGCTGTCCTCGAGCAGCCGGGCCCAGTTCTCGCCCCCGTTGACCGCCGGCGTGCCCAGGCCGTCCCAAGCGGTGAAGCTCAGGTAGATCACGAGCAGCATGGGCAACGCGGCGAACAGGGCGAAGAACGCGAACGCCGGCACGGCGTACCAGGCCGAAGGCCGTTGAGACGACATCAGCGCGCGGCCACCGCGTCGACGAACTGCTGCGGCGAGACCTTGCCCAGGAAGAACTCCTGGAGCTGGGTCAGCATGAACGTGGCGTCGTCGGCGGGCAGGTCCTGGTCCCAGGAGAGCTGGAAGTTCTTCGAGTCCAGCACCAGCTCGTAGATGAACGTCGAGTACTCGGGGCTCGGCGACTTCTTGAGCTTCTCCTCGGCGCCCACGACCGGCGGGACGTCACCGGCGGCGATCAGTGCCTCGACGTAGGAGTCCTTGTGCAGCTCGCTCGTGACGAACTTCTTCGCCGCGTCGAGGCTCTTGGAGTCCGCGGTCGCGGAGTAGAAGTTGCTCACGTTGCCGACCAGGTTGCCCGGGTCGCCCTTGCCGCCGGGGATCGACGGGAACGCCACCCAGCCCAGGTCGCCGTTCTTCACGAAGTCCGGGCTCTGGTCGAGCTGGTTGGTGTACTCCCACGAGCCCATGAGGTGCATCGCGGCCTTGCCCTGCGCCAGGATGGTCGACGCGCCGCCGGCGTCGTAGCCGACGGAGGCGAAGTTGGTGCCGAACGCGCCGCGGTCGATGAGGTCCTTGAGCTTGGTCATCGACTCGACGACGGCCGGGTCCTTCCAGCCCGCGGGGCCGTTGTCCCGGATGTTCTTGAACACCTCGGGGCCCGCGACGCGGTCGAGCACGTACTCGGCCCACATCAGCTCGGTCCACGCCTGGGTGCCCGCCAGGGCGATCGGCGTGATGCCCTTGGCCTTGAAGGTGTCCACGGCCGCGAGCAGCTCGTCCCACGTCGTCGGCGGCTTCGCGCCGGCCTCGGTGAAGACCTTCTTGTTGAAGAACAGCAGCACCGGCTGCATGCCGCGCATCGGCACACCGTAGTACTTGTCGCCGAGCTTCGCGCCGTCGAGCACGCTCGGGATGAACGCGTCCTTGACGGCCTTGTTCTCGTTGAGCACCGACGTCAGGTCGGCCACCTTGCCGGCGTCGACGTACTCCTTGAGGTTGCCGCCGCCCCAGTTGAAGAACAGGTCAGGGGCCTGCGGCGAGCCGATGGCGACCCGGAGGCGCTGCTTGTACGGGTCGTTGCCGAACGTCTCCAGAGAGGCGTTGCCGCCACCCGACTTGAAGGCGTCGATCGACTGCTGCTCGATCTTGTTGAGCACCGGGTCCTCGAGTGCCCAGATCTTCAGTTCGCCGGTGCTCGACTCGCCCGGACCGGAGGTGCCACACGCGGACACCACTGCGGTCACGGCGACCAGCCCCATCGCGATGAGGGGACGCACCCATGAACGGCGGGACATGCGACCGCCACCCTTCTGCCACGCTGCGGATTTGTTCGTGGCATCGAAACATTTCGAAACATCCACGACTTGCGCAGACCTTAGGCCCGCGCCCAAGCGGTGTCAAGCATCACCATCCGGCGTGTGTAAGTAGTGTTTCTGCACGTCAGGAGGTCACCCTTGTGTTTCGATCGAGTTTCGATACTATCGGCCCATGCGTCGAGCCACGTTGGCCACGATTGCCGCAGCAGCGGGGGTGTCGCTCCCGACGGTGTCCAAAGTCCTGAACGGGAAGGACGACGTCGGCGCGGAAACCAGGGCTCGCGTGCGGCAGTTGCTCGCCGAGTATGACTACGTGCCGGTGGGGTCCCGCAGGGCCTCCGGGCACCTGCTGGTGGACCTCGTGTTCACCGCCCTCGACAGCCCCTGGGCGGTGGAGATCATCCGTGGCGTCGTCGACACCGGGCTGCACGTCGTGGTGTCGTCCACCGACAAACCCCGTCAGCACACGTCCTGGGCGGCGTCGCTGGTCGAGGCCAGGCGCGCGGGAGCGCTCCTGGTCACCTCCCAGCTGACCGCGGCCGACCGGCGCGTGCTGGCCAACTCCCGCATCCCCGTCGTGGTCATCGACCCGGTCGACCTGCCGCAGCCGAACGTGCCGAGCGTCGGCGCGACGAACTGGGCGGGCGGCCTGGCCGCCACCGAACACCTCCTGCGCCTCGGCCACCGCCGGGTCGGCGTCATCGGCGGGCCGGCCGGCATGCTGTGCAGCCGGGCGCGGGTGGACGGCTACCGCGCCGCGCTCGACCGCGCGGGCATCCCGTTCAACCCCGAACTGGTCAAGCACGGCGACTTCAAGCACGAGGGCGGGTTCCGCCGCGCGGCCGAGCTGCTGGCGCTGCCGGACCGGCCGACGGCGATCTTCGCCGGCAACGACGAACAGGCGCTGGGCGTGATCGAGGCCGCCCGCGTGGTCGGGCTCTCCGTGCCGCACGACCTGAGCGTGGTCGGTTTCGACGACCTGCCGGTCGCGGTGTGGTCCTCGCCCGCCCTCACCACCGTGCGCCAGCCGCTCACCGAGATGGGCCGCCACGCGGGCCGCATGCTCGCCGACCTGATCGCGGGTCGCCCCGTGGAGACCGAACGGGTGGAACTGGCCACCGAACTCGTCGTCCGATCGTCAACGAAGGAGCCGCCGTGCTGAACCCCTGGGCCGATCCCGGAAAGCCGACCGGTGAGCGGGTCGCCGCCTTGCTGGCCGAGCTGACCCTGGAGGAGAAGCTGGCCCAGCTGGTGGGCGTGTGGGTGGGCATCTCCGAGGGCGAGGAGGTCGCGCCCGCGCAGCACGAGTTCGCCGAGCCGCTGCCGCCGTGGGACGAGCTGACCAAGCCCGGCCTCGGCCAGCTCACCCGCGTCTTCGGCACCGGGCCGGTCGACCCGCTGGTCGGGGCGAAGGTGCTGGCCGAGACGCAGCGCAAGCTGGTCGCGAACACCCGCTTCGGCATCCCGGCCATGGCGCACGAGGAGTGCCTGTCCGGCTTCACCGCGTGGCAGGCCACCGTCTTCCCGACCCCGCTCGCGTGGGGCGCCTCGTTCGACCCGGAGACGGTCGAGCGGATGGCACGCGAGGTGGGTCTCGTGATGCGCGACGTCGGCGTCCACCAGGGATTGGCGCCGGTGCTGGACGTGTCGCGCGACCCGCGGTGGGGACGCACCGAGGAGACCATCGGCGAGGATCCGTACCTCGTCGGTCTCCTCGGTGCCGCCTACACCAGGGGCCTGGAGTCCAGCGGCATCGTGGCCACGCTGAAGCACTTCGCGGGCTACTCGGCCTCGCGCGGCGGGCGCAACCACGCGCCGGTCCACATGGGGCCGCGCGAGTTCGCCGACGTGGTGCTGCCGCCGTTCGAGATGGCGTTGCGGCTCGGCGGCGCGCGGTCGGTGATGAACTCCTACGCCGAGGTGGACGGCGTGCCGGCCGCCTCGGACCGGACCCTGCTCACCGACCTGCTGCGCGACCAGTGGGGCTTCACCGGCGTGGTGGTCGCCGACTACTTCGCGGTGTCGTTCCTGGAGACCGCGCACGCGATCGCGGGCTCGCCCGGCGAGGCCGCCGCGCTGGCGCTGGCCGCCGGCATCGACGTCGAGCTGCCCAGCGTGCGCTGCTACGGCGAGCCGCTGGCCGAGCTGGTGCGGTCCGGGCAGGTGGACGAGGAGCTGGTGGACCGCGCGGTGACCCGCGTGCTGACCCAGAAGTGCGAGCTGGGCCTGCTGGACGACGGCTGGCAGCCGGAGTCGCCCGCGGTGCTGCGCGGCGAGCCGGTCGACCTCGACCCGCCCGCCCTGCGCGACCTGGCCCGCACCATGGCCGAGCGGTCCGTGGTCCTGCTGGACAACACCGCCGACGTGCTGCCGCTGCGCGACCCGGGCAAGCTCGCCGTGGTCGGGCCGTGCGCGGACGACCTGTTGTCGCTGATGGGCTGCTACGCGTTCCCCAACCACGTCGGCGTGCAGCACCCCGAGGTGGCGCTGGGCGTCGAGATGGACACCATGCTCGAAGCCGTGCGCAAGGAGTTCCCCGGCGCGTCGGTCACCACCGCCAAGGGCTGCGAGGTCGACGGCGACGACCGGTCGGGCATCGGGGACGCCGTCGCGACCGCCCGCGAGGCCGACGTGGTGCTGGCCGTGCTGGGCGACCGGGCCGGGCTGTTCGGCCGCGGCACCTCCGGCGAGGGCTGCGACGCCGAGGACCTGAACCTGCCCGGCGTGCAGGGCGAGCTGCTGGCGGAGCTGCTGGCGCTGGACGTGCCGGTGGTGCTGGTGCTGCTGACCGGCCGCCCGTACGCGCTGGGGAAGTACCTGGAGCCCGCCTCCGGGTCCTCCTCGCGGCCCGCCGCGGTGGTCCAGGCATTCTTCCCCGGCGAGGAGGGCGCGGGCGCGGTGGCCGGCGTGCTCAGCGGGCGCGTCAACCCGTCCGGCAAGCTGCCGGTGCAGGTGCCGCGCGGCTCCGGCGGCCAGCCGACCACCTACCTGCACCCGCCGCTGGGCGGTCCGGGCGGCGTCAGCTCGGTCGACCCGTCGCCCGCCTTCCCGTTCGGGCACGGCCTGTCCTACACGTCGTTCGAGCTGTCCGACTTCGCGGCGGCGCAGGAGCTGCCCTCCGACGGCGAGGTCGAGGTGTCGTGCCTGGTGCGCAACACCGGCGACCGGGCCGGCGCCGAGGTCGTGCAGCTGTACCTGCACGACCCGGTCGCGAGCGTCACCCGCCCGGTGCGCCAGCTCGTCGGCTTCGCCCGGGTCGAGCTGGACGCGGGCGCGACGACCGAGGTGACGTTCCGGCTGCACGCCGACCGCACCTCGTTCACCGGCCGCGACGGCAGGCGCGTCGTGGAGACCGGCGAGGTCGTGCTCCAGGTCGGCTGCTCGAGCGAGGACATCCGCTGGCGGCAGTCGGTGCGGCTGACCGGTGAACCGCGCGTGGTCGGCCACGACCGCGTGCTGGTCACCCCGGTGACGACCGCCTCGCGGTGAGGCGACCGACGAGTCGGCGGTGCGTCACCGGGCACGCCCGGGTTCCGGCCGGTCGACCCGATGGCGGTGGTGCGCGAGCTGGTCGTGGACGCAGGAGGTCCCGGGCCGAGCTACCCGGGACCCCCGGGGAGCAGCCGAGTCCACTGACCGGGCTGGGCCGTGAGGGGGCTATGGCGGTGGTCCCCTCACGGCCCGCCTTCCGTCACAGGTGGGTGCGCAGGTGGCGCAGCTTGCGCTCGTCGTGCACGCGCGGGGTGGTGTGGCCGGTGAACGGGAACACCGCCATCTCCTTCGGCGCGGTGATCTCGTTGTACGCGGCGTACACAGTGGACGGCGGGCACACCTCGTCCATCAGGCCCACGCTCAGCAGCGAGGTGGCCGTGATCCGCTTGGCCAGCAACGCGCCGTCCACGTACCGCAGCGTGTCGAGGGCCGCGGGGATCAGGTCGACGTGGTTGGCGAGGAACTTCGCGATCTCCGCGTAGGGCTCGGCGTCGGTCAGGGTGATGGCCCGCTGGAAGTCGCACAGGAACGGCACGTCCGCGTGGCACACCTTCACGGCCTCGCCGTTGAGCGCGGCCGCCGCGAGCGCCAGCCCGCCGCCCTGGCTGCCGCCGGACACCGCGATCCGGGTCTCGTCCACGCCGTCCAGCGAGGCGGCCACCTCCACGGCCCGTGCCGCGTCCACCATCAGGCGCGTGACGTAGTAGGTCTCGGGGCTCGCGATGCCGCGGGTCATCACGCCGGGGTGCTCGGGGCCGACGAGCCCGGAGTCCGGTGTCGCGCCGGTGGTCCACCGGCCGCCCTGGCCGCGGGTGTCCATCACGAACACCGCGTACCCGACCGACGGCAGCAGCGCGTGCTCCGACGGCAGGCCGCGCCCGCCGCCGTACCCGATGTAGCAGACGACGGTGGGCAGCGACTCGACGCCGGAACCGGCTGGGCGGATGTACCAGCCGCGGACCCGGTCGCCGCCGTAGCCGGAGAACTCGACGTCCCAGACCGAGAGCGGCCCGTACGCGTCGGCGGCGTACGGGGTGAGCACCGGCGGCAGCGCGGCGGCGCGGGCCTCCTCCAGCCGGGACTTCCACCACAGGTCGAGGTTGTCCGGTTCGACGGTGTCGGTCCGGTACTGCGCCAGTTCCCGCTCGGAAAGGTCGAACCAGGGCACGGCGGTCCCCTTTCAGGTAATCCGTTAAGCGCTTAATTACCCTACCGGGTAAGACGGGGTCCGCGGCCGTCTAGACTTGATGATCACCGACCGAGGAGGCGCGGGTGGCAGGGAAGCGTCCGACCATCTCGGACATCGCCAAGGCCGCGGGGGTGTCCACCGGCGCGGTGTCGTACGCGCTCAACAACCGGCCGGGCGTCTCGGAACCCACCCGTCGCCGGATCATGGACATCGCGGACCGCCTCGGCTGGGTGCCCAGCAGCGCCGCGCGGTCGTTGAGCGACGGGCGGGCGAACGCGATCGGGCTCGTGGTGGACCGGCCCGCGCGGGTGATCGGCGTCGAGCCGTACTTCATGCAGTTGATCTCGGGCATCCAGGACGCGTTGGCGGGCGGGCCGACGTCGTTGCTGCTCCAGGTGACGGACAACTCGGCGGCCGAGCTGGCGGCGTACCGGCGGTGGTGGGGCGAGCGGCGGGTGGACGGCGTGCTGCTGGTCGACCTGGTCCAGCACGACCCGCGGGTGGAGCTGGTGCGGGAGCTGCGGCTGCCGGCCGTGGTGCTGGGCGAGCCGGTCGTGCCGGACCTGCCGTGCGTGTGGACCGACGACGAGACGGCCGTGGTGGAGGTGCTGGAGTACCTGGTGGCGCTCGGGCACCGCCGGATCGTGCGCGTCGCGGGGCCGACGAAGTTCGTGCACACGCAGGCGCGGTCGCGGGCGTTCACGGCGGCCGCCGCGCGGCTCGGGCTGCCCGACGCCCGCGTGGTGCACGCGGACTACTCCGACGAGGCGGCGGCCCGCGTGACGCGGCGGGTGCTGACCGGCGGCACGCCGCCGACCGCGCTCGTGTTCGACAACGACGTGATGGCGGTGTCCGCGCTGGGCGTGGCGCACGAGCTGGGGCTGGGCGTGCCGGACCAGCTCTCGCTGGTCGCGTGGGACGACTCGGCGCTGTGCCGGCTGGTGCGCCCGGCCCTGTCGGCGGTGCGCCGCCCGATCGCCGAACGCGGCGCGGCCGCCGTGCGCCTGCTGCTGGACGTGATCAACGGCGCCCCGCCCGAACAGGTCAAGACCTCCGACCCGGAACTGGTCCCCCGCTCCAGCACCACCCATCCCCCCGCGTGAGTCGAACCTCCAAACCCCGCGTGTCCTACGTTCAGGTCAACCGTGTCCTACGTTCGGAACACCCGTGTTGCACGTTCGCGTTCGTGGCGGGAAAACGCAGGTCGCTTGTTCCGAACGTTGAACTCGGGGGTTCTGAACGTAGGACACGCGCGTTCTGGACGTAGGACACGCGGGCGCTGGGGGTTCGACTCGCGCGGGGGTGGTCAGGGGTTGGGGTGGTGTAGGAGACTGGAGGATTGGGAGCGGTCCCAGAGCGGGTGGGCCGGGGATTGTGGGCGTTGACACTTAAGCGGTTAATTGATTTGGTGTGGGGGCCTGCCGCAGGCAGGCGCGCTGCCCTGCGCTCGCTACGTCAGTGTCGACAACTACGCGAGGTACATCCATGCGCAAGCGATTCGGCTCGGTCGGTGCCCTCATAACGGCCGCCGTCGGCGCCCTGGTCCTGTCACTGCTCACGGTGGCGCCGGCGCACGCCGCGGCCGGGTTCACCGTCAGCAACGGCCGCCTCCTCGACGCCAACGGCAACGACTTCGTGATGCGTGGCGTCAACCACGCGCACACCTGGTACACCGACCGCACCACCCAGGCCCTCAAGGACATCAAGGCCACGGGCGCGAACACCGTCCGCGTCGTCCTCAGCTCCGGCGACCGGTGGACCCTCAACAACGCCGCCGACGTCGCCAACGTCATCGGCCAGTGCAAGGCCAACAAGCTCATCTGCGTGCTGGAGGTGCACGACACCACCGGCTACCAGGAGCAGAGCGGCGCGGTCAGCCTCGCCCGCGCCGTCGAGTACTGGAAGAGCGTCCAGAGCGCCCTGGCCGGCCAGGAGAAGTACGTCATCCTGAACATCGGCAACGAGCCGTGGGGCAACACCGGCTACACCGGGTGGACGCAGGCCACCAAGGACGCCATCACCTCGCTGCGCGCGGCGGGCTTCGAGCACACGATCATGGTGGACGCGCCGAACTGGGGCCAGGACTGGGCCTTCACGATGCGCGACAACGCCGCCTCGGTCTTCGCCGCCGACCCGCAGAAGAACACGGTGTTCTCCATCCACATGTACGGCGTCTTCGACACGGCCGCCGAGATCAACGACTACCTGAACCGGTTCGTCACCGCGAAGCTGCCGATCGTGGTCGGCGAGTTCGGCCACGACCACTCCGACGGCAACCCCGACGAGGACACGATCTTCGCCACCACCCAGTCGCTCAAGCTGGGCTACCTCGCGTGGTCGTGGTCGGGCAACGGCGGCGGCGTCGAGTACCTCGACATGGTGACCGGCTTCAACGCCGCCCAGCTCACCAGCTGGGGCCAGCGCGCGATCAACGGCGCCAACGGCATCAAGGCCACCTCGCGCCAGGCCAGCGTCTACGACAGCGGCACGGGGCCGGACACCACCCCGCCGTCCACCCCCGGCACCCCGACCGCGTCCGGCGTCACGTCGAGCAGCGCCACCCTGTCCTGGGCCGCGTCCACCGACAACGTCGGCGTGACCGGCTACGACGTGGTCCGGGTCAACGGCGCCACGGAGACCGCCGCGGTCAGCTCCGCCACCACCACGGCGACCGTCACCGGCCTGTCGGCCAACACCGCCTACACCTTCGCCGTCTACGCGCGCGACGCGGCGGGCAACCGCTCCACCCGCTCCAACACCGTCACCGTGACCACGCAGGCCGGTGGCGGCGGCGGTTCCTGCGCGGTCACCTACAAGGTCGCGGGCCAGTGGCAGGGCGGCTTCCAGGGCGACGTGAAGATCGCCAACACCGGCACCGCGCCGGTCAACGGCTGGACGCTGCGCTGGACCTGGGCCAACGGCCAGACGGTGAGCCAGTCCTGGGGCGCCACCACGACCCAGTCGGGTGCCGTGCTGAGCGCGACCAACGTGTCCTACACCGCCTCCATCCCGGTGAACGGCTCGGTCAGCTTCGGCTTCATCGGGTCGTGGAACGGCACGAACTCCGTGCCCACCGCGTTCACCCTCAACGGCGCCACCTGCACGACGGCCTAGGAGATCGCGATGACGAGGAAGACTGCGGTCGCGGCGCTGTTAGGCGCGCTGGCCACGCTGGTCGGGCTCCTGGTGGCCGCACCGGGTCAGGCGGTCGAGGCCGCCGCGCCGACGCGCATCATGGCCCTGGGCGACTCGATCACCGGGTCGCCGGGCTGCTGGCGCGCGCTGCTCGACCGCGACCTGCGCGCGGCCGGGCACACCGACATCGACTTCGTGGGCACCCGCGCCGGCGACGGCTGCGGGTTCCCCTACGACGGCGAGAACGAGGGGCACGGCGGCGCGCTGGTCACCACCGTGGCCGACCAGAACCAGCTCGTCGGCTGGCTCGGCGCCACCAACCCGAACGTGGTGCTCATGCACTTCGGGACCAACGACGTGTGGAGCAACCGGTCGACCGCGACCATCCTGGCCGCCTACGGCAAGCTGGTGGACCAGATGCGCGCGAACAACGCGAGCATGAAGGTGCTCGTCGCCAAGATCATCCCCATGGCGGCGAGCGCCTGCGCCGAGTGCCCGCAACGCGTGATCGACCTGAACGCGGCCATCCCCGGCTGGGCGGCGGCCAAGTCCACCGCGCAGTCGCCGGTCACCGTGGTCGACCAGTGGACCGGCTTCAACACCGCCACCGACACCTACGACGGCGTGCACCCCAACGCGTCGGGCGACCGCAAGATCGCCGACCGGTGGATCCCGGCCGTGGTGTCGGCGCTCAACGGCACCACGCCCACGTCCACCACCACTACAACAACGACGACCACCACCACCACCACGACCACCACGACCACGGTCCCGAACGGGTCGTGCGACGTGGAGATCAAGGTCGTCAACCAGTGGCAGGGCGGGTTCCAGGTGGAGATCACGGTCCGCAACGGCGGCGGCACCACGAGCCGCGGCTGGCGGGTCGGGTTCGCGTTCCGCTCGGGCATGTCCCTCGCCCAGGGCTGGAACGGGACCTTCACCCAGAGCGGCACGTCGGTGACGGTGACCAACGCGTCCTGGAACGGCGCGCTGCCGCCGGCCGGGACGACCAAGGTCGGGTTCACCGGCACGGGTGACGCGACGGGGTGGAACCCGGTTCCGACCTGCGCGCTGACCTGACCGGACCTGGCGGTTGTGCCCTGGCGACGGGGCACAACCGCGAGCCCTTTCGCATGTGATGCACGTCACATTCCACGGTGTAGAGAGCGCCGTGACGGCTCCGTCCAGAGGGTGCGAGCGCCAAGATGGGCGCGAACGACGACCCAGGAGTCCGACATGGCGAAGTTCCTGCTCCTCATGAACTACGGCCCCACCGCCACCTGCGACGTGCCGATCGACCGCTGGGCGCGCGAGGACATCGCCGCGCACATCCGGTTCCAGCAGGACCTCGGGAAGGAGCTGACCGACAACGGCGAGCTGGTCGACGCGCAGGGCCTGGCGGGCCCCGAGCTGGCCAAGACGGTGACGTTCACCGGCGAGGGCGCGCCCGTGATCACCGACGGCCCGTTCCCGGAGTCGAAGGAGCTGCTGGCGGGCTACTGGATGGTCGACACGACGCTGGAGCGCGCGCTGGAGATCGCGGCGAAGGCGTCGGCCGCGCCCGGCCCGAACGGCGTGCCGCTCGGCCAGCCGATCGAGGTGCGCGAGCTGATGTCCGCGCCCGCGTCGTCCGACCTGTGACGGGGCCGGCCACGTCCGGCAAGGCCGTCGAGGACCTGCTGCGCGAGTGCGCGCCGCAGGTCCTCGGCGTGGTCGCGCGCCGGTTCGGCGACTTCGCGCAGGCCGAGGACGCGGTGCAGGAGGCGCTGCTGGCGGCGGCCCGGCACTGGCCCGTGGACGGCCTGCCGGACAACCCGCGCGGCTGGCTCGTGCAGACCGCCGTGCGGAAGATGACGGACCTGATCCGCAGCGAGGCCGCCCGCCGCCGCCGCGAGGAGGAGGTGTTCCGCGAGCCGCCGCCCGGCGAGGCGGTGGACCGGGACGACACGCTGGTCGTGCTGTTCCTGTGCTGCCACCCGGAGCTGACGCCCGCGTCGGCCATCGCGCTGACCCTGCGCGCGGTCGGCGGCCTCACCACGGCGGAGATCGCGAACGCGTTCCTGGTGCCCGAGGCGACCATGGCCCAGCGGATCAGCCGCGCCAAGCAGAAGCTGCGCGGCGCGAGCTTCGCCCTGCCCGGCCCGGACGAGTTCGCGGCCCGGCTGAGGTCCGTGCTGCACACCCTGTACCTGATCTTCAACGAGGGCTACACCAGCAGCGTCGGCGGCGCCCTGCACCGCACGGAGCTGTCCGGCGAGGCGATCCGGCTGGCCAGGGCCGTGCACGCCCGGCTGCCGGCCGACCCGGAGGTGGCGGGCCTGCTCGCGCTGATGCTGCTCACCGACGCCCGCCGGCCCGCGCGCACCGGCCCGGACGGCGCGCTGATCCCCCTGGCCGAGCAGGACCGGTCGCGGTGGGACCGGGACCTGATCGTCGAGGGCGTCGAGCTGATCATGGCGGCGGTGGAGCGCGGCGCGATCGGCGAGTACCAGCTCCAGGCGTCGATCGCGGCGCTCCACGACGACGCGCTGCGCGCCGAGGAGACCGACTGGCCGCAGATCCTGGGCATGTACGGGCTGCTGGAGCGGATGACCGGCAACCCGGTGGTGTCGCTCAACCGGGCGGTCGCGCTCGCGATGGTGCACGGGCCCGCCGCCGGGCTGGAGGCGCTCGACGCGCTGGACGGGCGGCTGGCCGGCCACCACCGGCTCGACGCCGTGCGCGGCCACCTGCACGAGATGGCCGGTGACGTGCCGCGGGCCGTGGCGCACTACCGGGCGGCCGCCGCGCGCACCACGAGCACCCCCGAGCAGCGCTACCTCGTGGACAAGGCGGCCCGGCTGGCGTCGGTACCCTCGACCGGGGGAGGTGAGCCGTGACCGAGCGCAAACCGGCCGGGGTGGGCTTCGAGACCTGGATCGAGCGGCAGATCCGGGAGGCCCAGGACCGCGGCGAGTTCGACGACCTGCCGGGCGCGGGCAAGCCGCTGTCGGGCCTGGATCAGCCCCACGACGAGCTGTGGTGGGTGAAGGAGAAGCTGCGCCGCGAGGAGGGCACCGCGCTCCCGCCCACGCTGCTGCTGCGCAAGGAGGCCGAGGCCGCGCGCGAGGCCGCCGGGCGGGCGCGCACCGAGGCCGAGGTGCGGTCGATCCTGGCGGCGATCAACGCCAGGATCGAGGACGCGATCCGCAAGCCCCTGTCGGGTCCGCCGCTGAACCTGATGCCGTTCGACGTCGAGCACGTCGTGGCGCGGTGGCGGGCCGACCGGGCCGGGCGCTGACGCCCGTCCCACCCGTTCCCCGGCCCCGGCCTGCGGCACGTCACGACGCCGGCCCCGCCCGCGGAGGGGGCGCTCAGCCGAGCCCGGCCGCGTCCAGCAGCGCGGTCGCGGTGGCGACGCCGAGACCGCCCAGCGGCTCGGCGCGGACCACGGCACGGGCGCTCGCGCCGTCGAACACCACGGTGAGCTGCGCGGCGAGGGTGTCGGGGTCCGCCACGCCCGCCGCGCGGGCCTCGGCGGCGAAGAAGTCGGTCAGGCCCTGCTTGTGCCGGCGCGCCACGGCGTTGGCCGGGTGCGCGGCGTCCTTCAGCTCGGTCGCGGTGGCGACCAGCGGGCAGCCGCGGTAGTCCGGCCGGCCGGACAGCTCGTCCTGCGCGCGGAACACGTGCAGGACCCGTTCGCGCGGCGTGCCGCCGTCCGGGGGGAGCAGCAGGGCGTCGTAGGCCGGGGCGCGGCGGTCGAGGCTCGCCGCGATCAGCTCGTCCTTGCCGTCGAACAGCAGGTACATCGACCGCTTGGAGACGCCGGCCGCCTTGCACAGCGCGTCGACGCCGACGCCGACGCCCTCCCGGTAGAACAGCTCGCCCGCCGCGTCCAGCAGGCGGTCCCGTGGAGTGGTCACCCCGGCAGGGTACCGGCCCGGGTCGACAGGGGGAAACCGATCGGTCTACAGTCGGCGGAAACCGATCGGTTTCCACCTCTGGAGGAGTGCCATGACGACGATCAACGGGGCGACCGCGCTGGTCACGGGCGGCAACCGGGGCCTGGGCAAGGCCCTGGTCGAGGCCCTGTACGACCGGGGCGCGGCGAAGGTCTACGCCACCGCGCGCGACCCGCGCACCGTCACGCACCCGGATGCCGTCCCGCTCGCGCTGGAGGTCACCGATCCCGCCTCGGTGGCGGCCGCCGCGGCCCGCGCCGACGACGTCACCATCGTGGTCAACAACGCGGGCGGGCTGGTGGGCGCGTCGTTCCTGGATTCGCCGGTGGAGGACGTCCGGCGCGAGTTCGAGACCAACTTCTACGGGCCGCTGCACGTGACGCGCGCGTTCGTGCCCGTGGTCGAGCGCAACGGCGGCGGCCACCTGCTCAACGTCGCCTCCGTGCTGTCCTGGTTCGCGCTCAACGGTTCCTACAGCGCGTCGAAGGCCGCCCTGTGGTCGCAGACCAACTCCCTGCGCCTGGAGCTGCGGCCGCGGGGCATCACCGTCACCGGCCTGCACGTCGGGTACGTGGACACCGACCTGGCCGCCGGCGTGACCGCGCCCAAGAGCGATCCCCGGCACGTGGCGGAACTCGCGGTCGACGGCATCGAGTCCGACGCGTTCGAGGTGCTGGCCGACGACCTGTCGCGTCGCGTGAAAGCCGCCCTGGCGCAGGACATCGCGGTCCAGTACCCGGCGCTGGCGGGCTGACCGGAGGTCCACAGTAGACGATCGCTGCACCTGCACCTGCACCGCGGGAACGGGGCGGCGCGTGCCCTTGACGGCGGTCCCGCGGAAGGTGCGGCCGGTGTCACCCTGGGTACCCCGCTGCCACCTGCCCGAGGGATTTTCCTCCACCGCTCTAGTGGAATTGCGAGGTGCGGCCATGGCAGAACCCCAGCGCGTGCCGGCTCACGTCGGAGTCGAGGACGTCGAGCGCTTGGAAGCCGAGACCGAGCGGCTGCGCGAGGTGGACTACCGCGAGGGCGGCGGCGCGTGCCGGGACGCCGCGATCGCCCACGCGGCCCGGCACGACCGGCTCCCGGACGTCGTGACCGCCGGCCCGCTGCGGGTGCGGCTGCTGGTCGCGCTGGCCGACCTGCACAACGTGGCCGGGTGGACCTGCTTCGACACCGGCCGCGAAGCGCTCGCCGCGCGGCACTGGGACCGGGCGCTGGACCTCGCGGTCGAGGCGGGCCACCACGACCTGCAGGCCAACATCCACTACCGCGTCGGTCGGATGCGGCTGCACCGCGGCAGGCGCTGCGAGGCGTCGCGGGAGTTCGCGCTCGGGCTCGTCGCGGCGCGACGGGCGGGGTCGGCGCGAGCCGTCGCGGTGCTGCACGCCAACCAGGCGTGGGCGCGCGCGGGCCTGGGCGACCGGAGCGGCGCGCTGCGGTTGCTGCACCTGGCGCACGACGAGTTCTCCCGCGCGCCGTCCGGCCCGGTGCCCGGGTGGGTGCGCTTCTTCGACGAGCCGGACCTGTGCGGGTTGACCGGCGTGGTGCTGACGGAGCTGGCCCGGACGGTGGACCCGGCGCAGACCTCGGCCGCGATCGACTCGCTGACCGCGGCCGTGGCGGGCTACTCCGAGCGGATGAGCCGCAGCCGGACCTTCAGCCTGGTGGCGCTGGCCACGAACCACCTGGTGGACCGGGACTTCGACCAGGCGGCGGAGGTGGGGGAGCGCGCCCTGGCCGCCGCCGGGTCGCTCGACTCCACGCGGGTCGCCGACCGCCTGCGGCCCCTGCGCCGCCTCGCGGACCGCCACCCGCGCGAGCCGCACGCCCGGACCCTGTCCGACCGCATCGCCGCCTTCGGCGTGCCCGCCTGACGCCCGCGACGCCGTTCGCGGGCCACCGGACCGCCCCCGACCCGCCGCGGGTCGGGGCGGTTTCCCGTGCGTGCCGGGCCGTTCCGCCGCGCCCGGACCGCCGGGAAGCCGCCCTCGGACCGTCGAATTCGAGTCGAATTCGACTCTTGATCGAATCACCGGGTCGAACGGCAGTCGAACGAAGTTACGTCGTTGACGTGTGCCGGACACTTTCGCAATACTCTGTTCGCACTTCTGGATAGTGTTCACATTTATGAACAATCTTGCCGGGGAAGGCCCCTCGTCATGCGGATGATCAGTACTGCGCTCGTGCTTTCCTGCGCCCTCGGCGTGATCGCGGCAGCACCCGCGCACGCAGGCCATGACCTGGGAAGACAGGTTCTCCCGCCCGGTGACGGCTGGGCGTCGAGCGGCACGGGCACCACCGGTGGGTCGGCCGCCACGACCGAACACGTCGTGCGCACCGCGGCGGAGTTGCGGGCGGCCCTGGCCGCGCCCGCGCCACGCCTCATCAAAGTGCGCGGCGTCATCGACGTCAGGGCTGATTGCGCAACATATGCCACGGACGGCTACACGCTCGCGGGCTATTTGGCCGCATACGACCCCGCCGTTTGGGGGCGCGACACCGAGCCCAGCGGCCCGCTGGAGGACGCCCGCGCCGCGTCGGCCGCGCGCCAGGCCGCGGCGATCTCGTTCGCCGTCGGCTCCGACACCACGATCGTGGGCGACGGCCGGGGCGCGGGCATCACCGGCGCGTCCCTGCGGGTGCACGGCGCGTCGAACGTGATCATCCGCAACCTCACGTTCCGCGACACCCGCGACTGCTTCCCGCAGTGGGACCCGACCGACGGCGCGACGGGCAACTGGAACTCCGCCTACGACGCGGTGTCCCTGCAGCGCGCCACCAACGTGTGGGTCGACCACAACACCTTCACCGACCACCCGTACCCGGACAGCGCCGCCCCGAGCTACTTCGACCGCCCGTTCCAGCAGCACGACGGTTCGCTCGACATGACCAACGGCACCGACCTGGTCACCGCGTCGTACAACCTGTTCGAGGACCACGGCAAGACGATGCTCATCGGCTCGTCCAACACCTCGACCACCGACCCCGGCAAGCTGCGGGTCTCCGTGCACCACAACGTGTTCCGCAACGTCGAGGAGCGCCTGCCGCGCGTCCGGTTCGGCCAGGTGCACGTCTACAACAACCTCTACGAGCCCGGACCGTCGTTCGTCTACGCCTGGGGCGTCGGCGTGCAGTCGAAGCTGTACGTGGAGAACAACTACGTCAAGCTGGGCAACGGCGGCGCGGTCGAGAACCTGATCTACAACTGGGGCGGCACGGCCATCACCGAGGTCGGCACGTTGGTCGACGGCAAGCCGGTGGACGCGCTCGACGCGTTCAACGCGGCCCACCCGACCGCGCAGCTCGCCGGCGACGCGGGCTGGACGCCCCAGTTCACCCGCGGCCTGGAGCCGACCACCCGGGTGAAGAACCTCAAGGCGGGCGCTCAGCAGCGCGAGCGCTACCACGTGGCCAAGGGCACGGACTTCGACACCGTGCAGGCGGCCATCGACGCCGCACCGCCCGGCACCACCATCACCATCGGCAAGGGCGTGTACCGCGAGGTGGTCCGGGTGCCCGCGACCAAGCCCGACCTGACGCTCAAGGGCTCCACCGGCACCGCGCGCGACGTCGTCATCGACTACGACAACGCCGGCGGCACCAAGAAGCCCGACGGCACCACTTACGGCACCACCGGCTCGGCCACCGCGACGATCGAGGCCGACGGCTTCACCGCCCGCGACCTGACGTTCAGCAACTCGTTCGACCGGGCCGCGCACCCCGAGATCACCGCCACGCAGGCCGTCGCGGTGAAGGCCACCGGCGACCGGCAGTACTACGACCGCGTCCGCTTCCTCGGCCACCAGGACACCCTCTACGCCGACACGCGCGCGGTCGGCACGCGGGCCCGCCAGTACTACCGGGGCGGCGAGATCGTCGGCGACGTCGACTTCATCTTCGGCCGCGCCACCGCCGTGTTCGACCAGGTCACCATCCGCGCGCTGAACCGGGGCGGCGATCCCAACGGTTACATCACCGCCGCCAGCACCCGCCGCGACAACCCGCACGGCTTCCTGATCATGAACTCGACGGTCGTCAGCGACGCGCCCGCCGGCACCTACTACCTCGGCCGGCCGTGGCACCCCGGCGGCGACCCGGACGCGATCGCCTCGGTCGTCGTCCGCGACACCAAGCTGCCCGCCGCGGTGAAGGCCGCGCCGTGGACCGACATGTCGGGCTTCTCCTGGCGCGACGCCCGGTTCGCCGAGTTCCGCAACTCCGGCCCCGGCGCGACCGCGGGCGCGGACCGGCCGCAGCTCACCGCGGACCAGGCCGCCCAGCACACCCGGCGCGCCTACCTCGGCGACTGGAACCCCGCATGAGGACGCGCACCTGGGCGCCCTACGCCCTGATCGCACCGACGCTGGTGCTGATGGCGGTCTTCCTGGTCTACCCGATCGGCAGCGTCGTCTACTACAGCCTCCAGCGGTACAACGTCACGCAGCCGTGGAAGAACGGCTTCGCGGGGCTGGACAACTTCAAGCAGATGCTGTTCGACGACCCGCTGTTCTGGCAGAGCCTCGCGTTCAGCGCCAAGTGGGTGTTCGTCGAGGTCGGCCTGCAACTGCTGCTCGGCCTGGTCCTGGCGCTGATCGTGAACGAGACCTTCATCGGCCGCGGCCTGGCCCGCGCGCTGGTGTTCTCGCCGTGGGCGGTGTCCGGCGTGCTCACCACGGGCATCTGGATCCTGCTGCTCAACCCGTCCACGGGCATCTTCCAGGCCCTCTCCGAGTGGGGCATCGGCTCGCCGGGCACCTCGGTGCTCGGCAACCCCGACACGGTGTTCGACGCCCTCGTGGTGACCGAGCTGTGGCGCGGCGTGCCGTTCTTCGCGATCCTGCTGCTGGCCGACCTCCAGAGCATCCCCAAGGACCTCTACGAGGCGGCGTCCGTGGACGGCGCGAGCCGGTGGAAGCGCTTCACCAGCGTCACCCTGCCGCACCTGAAGGACGCGATCATCCTGTCGACGCTGCTGCGCGCGGTGTGGGAGTTCAACAACGTCGACCTCATCTACACGCTGACCGGCGGCGGTCCCGCGAACCAGACCACCACGCTGCCGCTCTACGTGGCCCGGCAGGCCGTCGACTCGCACAACTTCGGGTACGGCTCGGCGCTCACCGTCGCCGGGTTCCTGATCCTGTTGTTCTTCTCGATCGCGTACCTGCGGTTGTCGAAGTTCGGGAGCCGAGCATGACCGAGACCCTGGGCAAGACCGACACCCTGGTGCGGGAGGTCGCGGGCACGACGCACGCGCCGCCGCCGCGGACCAGGCGACGCCGCCGGGCCGTGGCCGAGGAGCCGGGCAAGCCGTGGATGATCCACGTGCCGCTGGTGCTGTACCTGCTGTTCACGCTCATCCCGTTCTACTGGATGCTGGTGTTCGCGGTCCGGCCGGCCGGCTCGACGCAGCTCGTGCCGTGGCCGATCTCGCTGGAGCACTTCGACACGGTGTGGAACGACATCGGGTTCGGCATCTTCTTCTACAACAGCGTCATCATGGGCCTGGGCGTGCTCGTGTTCGTCACCATCCTGTCGGTGATGGGCGGGTACGCGCTGGCGCGGTTCAAGTTCCGCGGCCAGAAGGTTTTCCTGCTGGCGATGCTGTGCAGCCAGTTCATCCCCGGCGCGATGATGCTGATCCCGCTGTTCGTGATCTTCAAGGGGCTCGGCCTGCTCAACAGCATCACCGGCCTGGTCATCGCGGAGGTGGCGTTCCAGCTGCCGTTGTCGCTGATCCTGATGAGCGGGTTCATCCGCAACATCTCCGTGGAGCTGGAAGAGGCCGCGATGGTGGACGGCTGCTCGCGCCTGCGCGCGTTCTTCGCGGTCGTCCTGCCGCAGCTCAAACCCGCCCTGGTGGCGGTCGGGTCGTTCGCGTTCATCGGCGCGTGGAACCAGTTCCTGTTCGCGCTCATGTTCGCCACGAGGCAGGACAAGTTCACCCTGCCGGTCGGCCTGAGCTACACGTTGGGTGAGTTCAACACCGACTTCGGAGCACTCGCCGCCGGTGGCGTGGTCGCGGCCGTGCCGGTGGTCCTGGTTTTCGCCGTCGTGCAGCGGTTCCTGGTGCAGGGGCTCAGCGCCGGGGCTGTGAAGGGATAGGAGCATCATGAGAAAACTGCTGGTCGCCGTGGCCGCCGCCGCGCTGGCGCTGTCCGCCTGCTCGTCCGGGGGAGGTGCGGGCGGCGACGGGAACGTGACCATCACGTTCTGGGACAACAACGGCGGGCCCGCCCGCGAGCCGATCTACAAGGAGCTGATCTCCCGCTTCGAGGCGGCGAACCCCACCATCAAGGTCGAGTACGTCGGCATCCCCAGCGCCTCGGTGCAGCAGAAGTACGACACCGCCATCGCCGGCGGCGAGACGCCGGACGTCGGCGGCGTGACCACCTCGTACCTCGCGCACCTGGTCGGCCAGGAGGCGCTCGCGCCGCTCGACGACCGCGTCAACGGCGGCCCGCTGAAGGACAAGCTGCTGCCCTCGCTGGTGGAGACCGTCCGCCAGACCGCGCCCGACGGCAAGCTCTACATCGTGCCGTCCTCGGCCAACATGGACATCATCTGGTACCGCACGGACTGGTTCAAGGACGCGGGGATCGAGCCGCCGAAGACCTGGGACGAGTTCATCACCGCGGCGACGAAGCTCACCGACACGGCCGCGAACAAGTACGGCTACACCATCCGCGGCGGCGCGGGCTCGGTGTTCCAGCTCATCACCGAGGCGTACGCGTACTCCGGGGTGGACAACTTCTTCAAGGACGGCAAGAGCACGCTCAACGACCCGGCCAACGCCGAACTGGTCGACAAGGTCGCCGAGCTTTACAAGAAGGCCACCCCCGAGGCCGACGTGAACAACAGCTTCACCCAGATGATCGCCCAGTTCACCGGCGGCTCGGTCGCGATGATGCACCACAACCTCGGCTCCTACAGCGACGTCACCAAGGCGCTCGGCGACAAGGTCGCCGCGATCCCGCTGCCGGCCGGCCCCAGCGGCAAGCGCACCGTCGTGCCCAACCCGACCGACGGCTTCGCGGTGTTCAAGAACAGCGAGAACCAGGACGCGGCGTGGAAGTTCGCCGAGTTCCTCACCTCCGCCGAGTCCAACAGCTACTGGAACGAGAAGGTCGGCCAGATCCCGGCCAACACCGACGTGCGCAGCGCCGCGTGGATCGACAAGGCCGCCCACGTGAAGATGGCGCTCGACGTGCTGGAGGACCCGGCCACGGTCCTCGTGCCCGCGCCGGTGTACCTGCCGCAGTACTCGTCCATCACCAAGGCCGACAGCGAGCCGCAGTACCAGAAGGTGCTCCTCGGCGAGCTGAGCGCGCAGCAGTTCCTGGACGACGTGGCGAAGAAGCTCACCGAGGCGCAGAAGGAGTGGGAGGACCGCAAATGATCGAGCGCGTCGAGGTGTCGGTGTTCACGACCACCGCGTGGACCGCGGTGGACCCGCACGGGCACCGGCACCCGAGCGCCGAGCACGAGGTCCGCGAGGCGCTGCTGGAGATCACCGACTCCGACGGCGTGGTGGGGCGCGTGCAGGTGCACCCCGACCAGCTGCGGCCCGCCGTGCTCGACTCGATCGTGAAGCCCGTGCTGATCGGCGCGGACCCGTGGGACCGCGAACGGCTGTGGCGGGCGATGGCCCGCAAGCAGCGCGGCTCGCACGGCCGGTTCACCGACCGGGCCCTCGGCTACGTAGACACCGCGTTGTGGGACCTGGTGGGCAAGCGCGCCGGGCAGCCGGTGTGGAAGCTGCTCGGCGGCGCCCGGTCCCGCATCCCGGCCTACGCCAGCACGATGTGCGGCGACGAGATCCCGGGCGGGCTGAGCACGCCCGGGGACTACGCGGCGTTCGCCAAGCAGCTCGTGGAGCGCGGCTACCGGGCGATCAAGCTGCACACGTGGATGCCGCCGGTGCCCGGCGCGCCCAGCGTGCGGGCGGACATCGCGGCGTGCGAGGCGGTGCGCGAGGCGGTCGGGCCGGAGGTGGCGTTGATGCTCGACGCGAACCACTGGTACTCGCGCACCGAGGCGCTGGAGCTGGGCCGGGCGCTGGAGGCGCTGGACTTCTACTGGTTCGAGGAGCCGATGGAGGAGGCGTCGATCAGCTCCTACCGGTGGCTGTCCGAGCAGCTCTCCATCCCGGTCATCGGGCCGGAGGTGGCCTGGGGCAAGCACCTGAGCCGCGCCGAGTGGATCACCTCCGGGGCGTGCGACATCCTGCGCGCCGGGCCGACCGACGTCGGCGGCATCTCGCCGACGGTCAAGGCCCTGCACCTGGCCGAGTCGTTCAACATGGACTGCGAGATCCACGGCGACGGCTCGGCGAGCCTCGCTGTGCTCGGCGGCACCGACAACGGCCGCTGGTACGAGCGGGGGTTGTTGCACCCGCTGCACGACTTCGACCGCGTGCCGCCGCACCGGCTCGCGATCGCCGACCCGCTCGACGCGGACGGCCACGTCACCATGACCTCCTCTCCCGGTCTGGGTGACGAGTTCGACGTCGAGCACATCCGCGCGCACACCGTCGAGAGGTGGTGATCCCGGTGTAAGGCCCAGGCCGCCGCCACGTTCGGACCGCCGCCGGTTCCCTTTTCATCCACAGTCGTATGGAGGAAACCGCATGTCTCGCAAGATCTCCCGCGCGCTGGTCGCGGCGACGGCGTTAGCCGCGTCCGTGGTCATGGCGCCCACCGCCGACGCGGCGCACTTCAACCTCGAGGGTTGGGGCACGCAGTGCGGCGGCACCACCGGCGGAGCCGGTGGGGGCACGGTGACCGTCAGCGACGCCACGGCGTTCGCCAACGCCGCCAAGTCGACCACCACGCAGACCATCCGGGTCTCGGGCACCATCACGCTGTCCAGCATGACGAAGGTCGCGTCGAACAAGACGATCATCGGCATCGGCACCGGCTCGACCATCGCCGGGCACGGCCTGAACGTCGCCAACGCGTCCAACGTCATCATCCGGAACCTGAACTTCAGGGACTGGGCGGACGACGCGATCAACGTCCAGTACTCCACCCGGGTCTGGATCGACCACAACAGCCTGCGCAACGGTTACGACGGCGCGATCGACATCAAGCGCGCGTCCGACTGCGTGACCGTGTCGTGGAACAAGATCAGCAGCCACGACAAGACCATGCTGCTCGGCCACGACGACGGCAACGGCGGCGAGGACCGCGGCAAGCTGCGGGTCAGCTACCACCACAACTGGTTCGACGGCACCAACCAGCGCCACCCGCGGGTCCGCTTCGGCAACCCCGTGCACGTCTACAACAACTACTACGGCGGCGTGACGTCGTACGGTGTGGCTTCCACGATGGAGGCCGGCGTGCTCGTGGAGTGCAACTACTTCGAGAACACCAGGGACCCGTTCCACCGGGGCGAGGGCTCGTCGCCGGCGGGCAGCCTCGTGGCGCGCAACAACCACATGGTCGGCTCGGGTTCGGGCGACCAGGGTGGCAGCGTCAAGTCGATCCCGTACTCGTACGTGCTCGACTCCTGCTCCGGCGTGAAGTCGGTCGTGCAGAGCGGCGCGGGCGTGGGCAAGGTCGGCTGACGCCGTCCCCGCCCGACGCCTGATCGGCGGCCCCTGGCCACTCTCCCGGCCAGGGGCCGTCCGGCGTGCCGGTTGGTGGGTGGTTCGTCAGGGCTTGTGCGGCGGGGTTCTTCGGCGGGCTTCTTCGGCGGGTGCTGGTGGCGGGGGTTGAGCGGCGGGGTTGAGCGGCCGGGGTTCAGCGGCCGGGGTTCAACGGCGGGGGCGGGATTCGGTGGTGACGGCGTAGCGGTCGCCGCGCACCATCGTGTGCCGCCACTCCACGGGGCGGCCCCGGGCGCGGCCCAGGCGGTGGAGGGACAGGCACGCCACGTCCGGTCCGCAGTCCAGCAGCGCCCGTTCGGCGGGGGTCGGCACGACGGCTTTGATGGTCTCGCGGCTCTGGTCGACCTTGAGGCCGGTGCGCTCGGCCAGCACGGTGTAGAGGCTGGTGCGGGTGAAGTCGGCGTCGAGCAGGGGTGACGCCACGGCAGCCGGCAGCCAGACGCGGTCGATGGCGAGGGGGCTGCCGCCGGCCAGGCGGAGGCGTTCCAGGTGGAGGAGCGGGGTGGAGCCCTCCAGGGCGAGCTGGTCGGCGATCACGCCGTCCGCGCGGATGTCGAGGACGCGGACGATGCTGCGTTGTTCCAGGCCGGCGGCCTCGACGGAGGCGAAGAGGCTCTGGAGGGTGTCCAGCGGCTGTTCCACGTCGGCGGCCGGGCCGACCCGCGGTTGGCGGCCGCGTTCGGCGACGACCAGGCCGTCGGCACGGAGTTGGTGCAGGGCTTGGCGGACGGTGTGGCGGCTCACGCGGTAGTCGTTGACCAGGGCCAGTTCGCCGGGGAAGCCGGTGTCGAAGTCGCCGGAGTGCAGGCGGGTGATCAGCTCGTCCTGGAGTTGTCGCCAGAGCGGGGTGCCGGTGGAGCGGTCCAGGGGGCGCGCGGGCATGGGCACCTCCTGAGCGGTCGGGTCAGGTCGGGGTGGTGGGGGTGGGATGGGGTGGGATGGGGGTCGGGTCGGGTCAGGTGGGGGTCGGGTCGGGTGGCGGTCGGGTCGGGTGGGGGTCGGGTCGGGTGGGGTGGTGGTTGGTGGTGCGGGCCGGCCCGATTTTACATGGGGCCCGTACGAGCACCCCAGGCCTGTCTCTAATAAACATCTCCGATCCCACTAGAC
>NZ_JBHYXZ010000071.1:0-1774 GCF_042752395.1 Actinosynnema sp. NPDC059335
TTCCGGCCCATCGTGGCTGTGGGCACCGTCGGTGCCCCCTTGACACGCGCGGTTGGGCGTTGCCAGGTCGGCGGGATGACACGGCCCCCTCCTTTGGGATGAAGAGCCCTCGCACGACAAAGCGGCTCACCGGCCCCGTTATGCGGTGCGTGCGGGCCTTTCTCCGCAAAGGGAGGGCTTCGTGTCATCCCGCCGACCTGGCGCAGCCCTACCGCACGTGTCAAGGGGGCGTTGTGCAGGTTTTGCCTGGTCGTGTGCCGATGTCGCCCCCTTGACGCGTGTGGTAGCCCTTCGGGAGGTCGGTGGGATGACACGAAACCCGGACCCACAACCCAACAGGGGGATCCGGGCGGGGTTGTCCATCCTGCTGATCTGCCCGTCCGGCGAGGACGCTTTTCACGCTTGTGAGCTTGAAGGCTCGACCCGCGCGAACCGCTGACGGCATTCGATCGGCGGGCATTCAGCCGATCTACGGCGTTCAGTCGATCTACGACGTCCAGTCGACCGGCAGCGTGCGGCCCAGGACGGCGAACGGGCGGGGGTCGCCGGTGAACTGGTAGTGCCGCAGCACGTCCACGAACCCCATCCGCCGGTACAGCCGCCACGCCTTGCTCGGCCCTTCGGGCGTGGACAGCAGCACCCGCGCGCTGGGCACGCCCTCCAGGAGGTTGCGCAACAGCAGCTCACCGACCCCGCGCCCCTGCGCACGGGGCAGGACGTGCAGCTCGGTCAGCTCGAAGTAGTCGCGCATCCACTCCTCGACCGCCTTCGGCCCGGACACCATCGTCAGGCCGTGCCGCACCTGCTCGTGCCACCACTGGCCGACCGAGCCGCGGTAGCCGTAGCCGATGCCGATCAGCTCGTCCTGCTCGCCGAGCGCGACCACGCACCGCCACCCGTCGCGCAGCATGTGCGCCAACCACATCGGCGCGCGCTGCTCGGCCGTGCCGGGCGGGTAGTCCATCGCGCTCACGTAGAGCGCCAGCGCCTCGTCCAAGCGCGCGCTCAGCTCGGGCGCGGACATCGTGACGATCCGCTGCGACGGCGCGGCGGTCACCGGGCGACCTCGGCGGGCGTGCCACCGGTCAGGGAGAGCAGGCCCGCGTAGGTCGTCGGGTAGACCGCGTGCGGGTGCCCGGCGGCGGCCCAGACCACGTCGTACCGCTCCAGCGCCACGTCCACGATCGTCGGGATGGGCGCGGGGTGCCCCACCGGGGAGACGCCGCCGATGACCTGGCCGGTGTGCTCGCGCACGAACGCGGGCGTGGCCCGTTCGATCGAGTCGGCGCCGGCCAGCGCGGCGAGCTTGTCCGTGTCGGCCCGGTGCGCCCCGGAGGTGAGCACGAGCAGGGGTGTGGCGACGCCGTCGCGGACCGCGGCGAAGACCAGGCTGTTGGCGATCGCGCCGACCTCCACGCCCACGGCCTCGGCCGCCGCGGCGGCGGTGCGGACGGCGTCGGCCAACACGCGGATCCCGTTCGCCGCGTCGTGGTGGCCCGCCTCGGACAGGGCGGCGGCCACCTTGCGGATGCCGGGGTGGTCGAGTGCGCTCACCCGTTCATGAGACCACGGGCGGTCGGGTTGAGGACTGCCGGGCCGGCAGGATAGGCTGGTCTGGCTCGAACGTCTGTTCGAGCAATGCCTTGGTGGTGGGGCGGGGGGAGCGCCCCCCCACCAAGTGCCGCCGTCTCCCCGCGGCGGGCGGCGCGGTCCCCACGCCGGTGTCTTATAAACAACTGACGCTGCCGCCGATATTTGTGGGGTAGATATCGGG
>NZ_JBHYXZ010000071.1:1784-23174 GCF_042752395.1 Actinosynnema sp. NPDC059335
GGGTGTGCTGTGGCGCGGGGCGGGGGCGGCCTGTAGTGGTGTGGAGGTCAGATCTTTTGTGTCCATCAGCGTGGGGGGGGGGGGGGGGGCCCCCCCCCCCACCACCAAGTGCCGCCGTCTCCCCGCGGCGGTCGTCGCTGTCCCGACGCCGCGAGGAGGCCGCGAGATGACTCAGACCTTCCCCCGCCGCATTCCCCTCCCGCTACCACCGGCGTCGGCGGTGACCCTGCTCGGCCAGGCCCGCGAGTGCCTCGTCGAGGCCGAACGGGACCCCTCGCCGCCCACCCGCTTCGCCACGGCCTACCTGGCCGCGATGCGGGCCGCGGCGGCCGTGCTGGCGGCGCGCGGCCGACCCCACCGGGGCCGGGCCAAGCCGACCAGCGTGTGGGTCCTGCTGTCCTCCCTCGCGCCGGAGCTGCGCGAGTGGGCCGCGTTCTTCGCCGAGTGCTCGGCGACGCGCGCGGCCGTGCTGGCGGGCATCACCAGGCAGGTCACCCGGCGCGCAGCCGACGACCTGGTGCGCCAAGCGGCGCAGTTCACCGAGCTGGTCGACGAGATCATGTACGAGGACTGACTGTGAGCAGGGGACTGGTCGCCTACGACCGCCTGATCGACGTGGTGGAGGCCGAAGCCGAGCGCCTGGCGGCGTCGGTCGAGGGGCAGCGCCCGGAACGCCAGGTGCCCGCGTGCCCGGGGTTGAACCTGGGCGAGACGGCGCGGCACGTGGGCAGCACTTACCGGATGGTGTCGACGTGGCTGAGGGAAGGCAGCCAACCCCTGGTGTGGCAGCAGGACCCGGAGCGGGGGCAGGGGCTGCCGGAGTACGTGCGCGAGGGCGTGCCGCCGCTGCTGGGGGCGTTGCGGGCGCACGGCCCGGACGACCCGTGCGAGACGTGGTGGCCGGCCGAGCGCAACCACCGCTTCTGGGCCCGCCGGCTGGCGCACGAGTCCACCGTGCACCGGATGGACGTGCAGGCGGCGGCCGGGCTGCCGATCGACCCCGTGGACGACGACGTGGCGCAGGACGGCGTGGACGAGGTCCTGACGCTGTGGCTCGGGCACCGGCTGGACCTGCTCGGCGTGCGCGGCACGCGGGAGGGCACGGTGTCGATCCGGGCGGGCGACCGGGTGTGGCTCGCCACGACCGGGCCGGAGCCCGCGGTGGCGCGGCTGGTCACCGAGGAGGAGGCGGCGACGGCGAACGGCGGCGTGACCGGGACGCCGATGCAGGTCTACCGCTGGCTCTGGGGCCGCATCCCGGACCGCGACCTGCCGCCGACCACCGGCGACCACGACGCGATCGCCCAGCTCTGGGCGTTGCTGCGGCTCGCCACCAAGTAGACGTGCGCCGCCCTCGTGCACCCCACAGCGCGGCGGCGGCGCCCCCCGCCGCACCCGTGCCGCCCCCCGGCGGCCCCCGCGCCCCCCCCCCCCCCACCCGGTTCGACCGCCGTCGTGCACCCGACTGCGCGGCGGCGGCGCACCCGGCGGCACTCGTCCGGCCGCCGGGACGCCACGGCGCTCGCCCCCCGACCACGGGTTCCGACCGCGGTGGCCCCGACCACGGGTTCCGGCCACGGCTGCCCGTTCGGACCTCGGTGGCCCGCGCGTTCCCGGGCGCGGCTCAGAGCGCCAGCGAGGCGACCTCGGCCAGCCCGTCCGCCTTGGCCGTCTCCAACCGGAAGCGGGCCTGCCGGCCGTCGATCTCCAGCACGCCCACCGAGTTGCCGAAGTGCGGCCCGCTGAGCTTGTGCCACCCCACCGGGTCCGGCGAGATGCCCCGCCGGTCCGCCCACCAGCGCAGCACCCGCGCGATCGGCCGCGACCACGACAGCCGGAACGCGGGCCGGAACACCCACGGCGGGTCGTTGTGCACCGGCGAGCACACGAGCTGGTACACCTTCGCGTCCACCGACGAGGCGAACGACGCGCGCGCCGCGTAGCTGTGGTGCACGTCCCCGGACAGCACGCACACCGTGCCGGGCGCGTCGTCGGACCGCGAGATCCGCTCCAGCAGCCGGGCCAGCCGCTCGAACGACGCCCGGAACGCGGGCCAGTGCTCCAGGTCGGCGACCTGCCGCACCTTCTCGCCGACCCGGCCGCGCCACCCGGGCAGGCCCGCCATCCGCTCGTTCAACGACTGGAAGTGGCTCAACGCGTGCGGCATCAGCCACGGCAGCGACGAGCCGACCAGCAGGTGGTCGAAGTCGCCGTGGGCGTTCTCCTCGATCCAGTCGAACTCGCGGTCGCCGACCATGAGCCGCTCCGGCCCGGACAGGATGCGCCCGCTGCGCGTGTCGATCACCAGCAGCCGCACCCGGCCGAAGTCGCGCCGGTAGCTCCACCGGGTGGACTTGCCGCCGTCCACCTCGCGGTCCGCCCGCTCGGCGAAGTCCTCCAGCAGCGACTGCACGTCGCCGCCGGTCGAGCGCACCTTCGCGTACAGCTCGTCGGCCGCCAGCTCGTCCGGGCTGAGGTTGCCCAGGTGCTGGTAGACCCAGTACGACGCGAGCCCGGCCCGGATGCGCTCGGGCCACCAGCGCTTGGCCGCCATCTGCTCGCGCCACGTCCGCGAGGTGTTCCAGTCGTCCCGGATGTCGTGGTCGTCGAAGATCATCGACGTCGGCACGACGGACATCAGCCAGCGGATCTCGGGATCGGCCCACGACTCGTGGTACAGCTCGGCGTACTCGCGGAACGACACGACCTCGCCCGCCGGCTCCGGTCTGCGCTCGGCCAGCCACCGGGTGATCTTCGGCGTCGGCTCGTCGGCGTAGACCTGGTCGCCGAGCAGCACCAGCGCCTCCGGCCACCGGTCGCGCGGCTCGTCCTTCATCCGCAACGCGTACGCGTCCAGCGCGTCCGGCCCCAGCTTGTCCGGCGTGCCCTCGCCCTTGGCGGCGCGGCACGACCCGAACAACAGCCGCCGCACCGGCGTGGTGCGGATGCACGGCGGCGGGAACGGTGAGTCCGGCCGCGGCCACACCACGTCGCCGTCCAACCGCACGTCGTAGTCGGTGGTCGTGCCGGGCTCCAGCCCTTCGACCACGACCAGGGCGAAGTGCTGCTCGCCCACCTGGAACGTCGTCGCGTGGTGGCCCGCGACGGTGACCTCGCACGCGGCATCGGTCTCGACCCACACCGTCGCCGAGGTGCGGTCGACGTGCCGCAGCACCGGACCAAGAACCAGCTCCGCCATTGCGCAGACGTTACCTTCGGACCATGACAACCAGGTGGTGCGCCGTCGTGGTCGACTCGGCCGATCCCGCCGGGCTGGCCCGGTTCTACGCGACGTTGCTGGGCGGACCGGTCACCCGCGAGGACGAGCACGCGGTCGACGTGGCGCTCGCCGACGGGTTGGACCTGGTGTTCGTGCCGGTGCCGGACCCGAAGGTGGTGAAGAACCGGGTGCACCTCGACCTCGCGTCCGCCTCGCCGGAGGACCAGGCGGCGATCGTGGCGCGGGCGGTGGAGCTGGGCGCGAAGCCGGTCGACATCGGGCAGGGCGACGTGCCGTGGGTGGTGCTGGCCGACCCGGAGGGCAACGAGTTCTGCGTGCTGGAGCAGCGCGACGAGTACGACGACAACGGCCCCGTCGCGGCGGTCGTGGTGGACGCGCGGGACCCGCGGGCGCAGGCGGCGTTCTGGACCGGGCCGACCGGGCTGCCGGTGGCGCGGGAGGGCGACGACTTCGCGTCGCTGCCCCGGCCGGTCGGGCCGTCGCTGGAGTTCGTGCGGGTGCCCGAGCCGAAGGCGGTGAAGAACCGCGTCCACCTCGACCTCGCGCCGCCCGCCGACGGCGACCTGCGCACCGAGGTGGCCCGGCTGGAGGCGTGGGGCGCGGTGCGCGCGGACGTGGGGCAGCGCGACGTGCCGTGGGTGGTGCTGGCCGACCCCGAGGGCAACGAGTTCTGCGTGCTGACGCCCCGCTGACCGTCAGCGGAGGGTGAGCGCGGTCTCGGTGCCGACGCGGGTCAGCTTCTCCGGGTTGCGGACGTAGTACAGGCCGGTGACCCGGCCGTCCTCGACGCGGACCGCCATGATGCCGTCCATCTCCCCGTCCAGGCGCACGACGAGCGCCGGGTTGCCGTTGACCGCGGTCGGCTCGCAGGTCAGCACGACGCCGGCCCGGCCGAGCCCGCCGACGAGCATGCGGACGACCTTGTCCGCGCCGGTGACCGGCCGCAGCGCGGCGTGCTTGACCCCGCCGCCGTCGCTCACCATGACGACGTCCGGCGCGAGCACGTCGAGCAGGCTGTGCAGGTCGCCGGTCTCGAACGCGCGCCGCAGCGCCGCCAGCGCCTCCCGCGTCTCGCTCGCCGGCACCGCCGCGCGGGGTCGGCGAGCGTCGACGTGCCGGCGGGCGCGGTGCGCGATCTGCCGGACCGCCGCGGGGCTCTTGTCCACCGCGGCCGCGATCTCGTCGTAGCCCACGTCGAACGCCTCGCGCAGCACGAACACGACGCGCTCGGTCGGGGACAGCGTTTCGAGCACGAGCATGAGCGCCATCGAGACGCTCTCGGCGAGTTCGACGTCCTGCGCCACGTCCGGCGCGGTGAGGACCGGTTCGGGCAGCCACGGGCCGACGTAGGACTCCTTGCGGCGCTTGAGCGCGCGCAGCCGGTTGAGCGCCTGCCGGGTGGTGATCCGGACCAGGTAGGCGCGCTGGTCGCGCACCTGCGCCAGATCCACCTCGACCCACCGCAGCCAGGTCTCCTGGAGGACGTCCTCGGCGTCGGTCGCGGAGCCGAGCATTTCGTACGCGACGGTGAAGAGCAGGTTCCGGTGGGCGACGAACGCCTCGGTCGCCACGTCACCGCTCGTGCCCGGCCTCATGGGTGTCTCCCTCGCTCGCTCGTCGCAGACGCCCAGGAGACACCACTCGACCCGCTGGTGTGACAGGCATGAGACAGGTCACGCCCGCTCGGCCCGGCGATCGCCGGCTCGACCGGCCGGTGACGTGGCCACGCGCGCCGCTGCTCGACTCGGCGGTCGCCGCGCGGTTCCGGATCGGCCGGTGACGTGGTCGCGCGCCGCTGCTCGATCCGGACGGCCGTCGCGCGGACCGGATCGACCGGAGAAGTCGCCGCCATGTGCTGCCCCGCACCTGGTGCATTCCCCGAGCGGCGGCTACAGTCCGCCAGTATGCAATATATTAGTCGGGCCTTGTACCGCGATCAGGCGCTCACCGCGATCCGCGAGGCGATCCTGGGCGGCGACCTGGCTCCCGGCGCGCCGATCAAGGACGTGGAGCTGGCCGAACGGCTGGGCCTGTCCCGGACGCCGGTGCGCGAGGCGTTGGCCCGGCTGACCGACGAGGGCCTGGTCGAGAGCAAGCCGCACAGCTACACGCGCGTCACGCCGCTGGACACGGCGGCGGTGCGGGACGCGCACGTCGTCGTCCAGAGCATGCACGCGCTCGCCGCCCGGCTCGCCGCGCCCCGGCTGGTGGAGGCGGACCTGGCCGCGATGCGCACCGCGAACACGGCGTTCGCGCACGCCCTGGCCGACGGCGACGTGCCCGCCGCGCTCGCCGCCGACGACGAGTTCCACGCGGTGGCCGTGCGGGGCAGCGGGAACTTCGCCGTGCGCGCCACCATCGAGCGCTACACCCCGCTCGTGCGCCGCCTCGAACGGCTGCGGTTCGCCGCGCCCACCGGCCGCCACTCGGTGGCCATGCACGACGAGATCATCACCGCCTTCGCCGCGGCCGACGCCGACCTCGCCGCCCGGCTGGTCGAGCGGAACTGGGCGACGTTGGCCGACCTGTTCCCGGATGAGGAGAACTGACATGGCGCTGGACGATTTCGCGCGTTTCCCGTTGACCTTCGGCCCGTCGCCGGTGCACCCGCTGGAACGGCTCACCAGGCACCTCGGCGGCGCGCGGGTGTGGGCGAAGCGGGAGGACTGCAACTCCGGGCTGGCCTACGGCGGCAACAAGACCCGCAAGCTGGAGTACCTGGTGGCCGACGCGCTGGCGACCGGCTGCGACACGCTCGTGTCCATCGGCGGCGTGCAGTCCAACCACACCCGCCAGGTCGCCGCCGCGGCCGCGCGGGCCGGGCTGAAGTGCGTGCTGGTGCAGGAGAGCTGGGTGGACTGGCCGGACGCGGTGTACGACCGGGTGGGCAACATCCTGCTCAGCCGGTTGATGGGCGCGGACGTGCGGCTGGTGGAGGCGGGCTTCGGCATCGGCGTGAAACCCGCGTGGGAGCGGGCGATCGAGGACGTGCGCGCGGCGGGCGGCAAGCCGTACGCCATCCCGGCGGGCGCGTCCGACCACCCGCTGGGCGGGCTCGGGTTCGCCGGGTGGGCGGCCGAGGTCGAGCGGCAGGAGGCCGAGCTGGGGGTCCGGTTCGACACGGTCGTGGTGTGCTCGGTGACCGGCAGCACGCAGGCCGGCATGGTGGCGGGGTTCGCGGGCAGCGGTCGCCGGGTCATCGGCATCGACGCCTCCGCCGAGCCGTGCGACACCCGCGACCAGATCACCCGGATCGCCAAGAGCACGGCGGGTCTGCTGGGCGTCGAGGTGACCGACGAGGACGTCGTGCTCGACGACCGGTTCCACGAGGGCATCTACGGCGTGCCGGGCGAGTCCACGCTGGACGCCATGAAGCTCGGCGCACGGCTGGAGGGCATGATCACGGACCCGGTGTACGAGGGCAAGTCCCTGGCCGGCCTGGTGGAACTGGTCAGCACCGGCGAGATCCCGCGTGACGCCACGGTCCTGTACGCCCACCTCGGCGGCCAGCCCGCGCTCAACGCCTACAGCGCCCTGTTCCGCTGACCGCCGCTTCCGCGCCACGCCCGCCGTCACCTGGCCCGGGGCGTCAGGCCCGCAGTCGCAGGCCCTTGGGCGTGGCGCGGAAGCCCGCGTCCTGGAGGATGCCCGCCAGCCGGGAGCCCAGCGCGACCTCGCCGTCCGCCCGCTGCACGGCGAGCTGCCCCAGCCACCCGTCGCGCACCGCCCGACCGAGGGCCTGGGCCGCCGCCCGCAGCGGTTCCTCCTCCTCGGTGAACGACAGCAGCGACCGACCGCCCCGCTCCACGTAGAGCGTGGCGAGCCCGTCCACCAGCACCACCAGGGCACCGGACTTGCGGCCCGGCCGGTGCCTGCCCTCGCCCGTCGGCTCCGGCCACGCCAACGCCGCGCCGTAGGGCTGCGCCGGGTCGGCCGCCGCCAGCACCACCGCCTCCGGCGTGCCCACGTGGTCCTGCCCCGGCGGCCGGGACGACGCGCGCAGCCGGTCCACCGCGCCCCGCGCCGCGAACTGCGCCGCGCCGAGCCCTTCGACCACGTACCCGCGCACGACCTGCCCGGACTCCTCCATCGCCCGCAGCACCCGGTACACCCCGCTGAACCCGCCGGTCACCCGTTCGGTGTCCAACGCGCCGCGCGTGAGCACGCCGTGCCGTTCCAGGAACGCCTCGGCCCGCGCGTGCGCCCGCCGCGTCGCGTCCACCGCGGGCACCACGGCGAGCGACCACCGGCCCGCCACCGTCGGCGGTCCGGTGCGGCTCGGCATGTCCGGCCGACCCGCCCGCATCCGGGCGTACCGGCCGCGCGGCGTGGCCCGCCGCGGCTTGTGCGCCGTGCCGCCGCCGGCGACCAGCGCCCGCAACGGCGCGAGCGTGTCGTTGGTGACCACGCCGGCCCACACCAGGTCCCAGAGCGCGCCGACGACCTCGCCGTCCGTCGTCGGGCCCTGCATCGACACCCGGTCCACGACCTGCCGGAAGAACAACGCCCCGCCGCCCAGCGCCTCCACCACGGCCGTGTGCAGGGACGAGTCCGGCATCGCCTCCGGCACCAGGTCCGGCAGCAGCAGGTCCGCCACGTCCGTCGGCGCGAGCGCGATCCACCCGTCGCCGCCCGCCAGCGAGCCGCACCCGGTCCACGTCACCTCGCCGGACGCGGTCAGCTCGTCCAGCAACGCGGGGCTGTAGCCGGGCAGCCGCGCGGGCAGCACCAGCGACTCCACCGCGCTCGCGGGCAGCGGCGCGCCCGCCAGCTGCTCGACCACCGAGTACACGTCGTCCACCGTCGGCGCGCCCCGCAGCCGCCGCCCCACCCCGTGCCAGGCGGGCAGGAACCGGCCCAGCGCGGCGGGCTCCACCGGCTCGACCTCGGCGCGCAGCCGGGCCAGCGACGCCCGCCGCAACCGCCGCAGCACCTCGGCGTCGCAGTACTCGGTGTGCGTGCCCCCGGGCCGGAGTTCGCCGCGCACCAGCCGCCCGGTGGCCGCCATCCGCTCCAGCACCCCGGTCACCACGGCCACGCCCAGCCCGAACCGCTCCGCCGCCTCCACCGCCGGGAACGGGCCGTGCGTGCGCGCGTACCGCGACAGCAGGTCGCCCAGCGGGTCGGCCACCGGCTCGGTGAACACCTCCGGCACGCCCACCGGCAGCGCCACGCCCAACGCGTCGCGCACCCGGCCCGCGTCCTCGATCCCGATCACCCGGTCCTCGCCCGCGATGCGCACCCGGATCGCCCGCCGCTGCGCCACCAGGTCCGCCAGCCACTCCGGCCGCACGCCCCGCGCCAGCGCCTCCTCCTCGGACAGGTCGCCGAGGAACCGCAGCAGGTCCGCCGCGCCCTCCGCGTCCCGCGCGTGCCGGTCGGGCGCGAGCCGCTGCAGGTTCCGCTCGACCTCCGCGACCACCTCCGGGTCGAGCAGCTCCCGGATCGCCTCCGAGCCCAGCAGCTCGGCCAGCAGCGCCGAGTCCAGCGACAACGCCGCCGCCCGCCGCTCGGCCAGCGGCGCGTCCACCTCGTACAGGAACATCCCGACGTACCCGAACAGCAGGCTGCGCGCGAACGGCGACGGCGACGGCGTCTCCACCTCCACCACGCGCACCCGCCGGGCCCGGACGTCGGTCATCAGCTCGCGCAGGCCCGGCACGTCGTACACGTCCTGGAGGACTTCCCGCATCGCTTCCAGCACGACCGGGAAGCTCTCGTACTTCGCCGCCACCGACAGCAGTTGCGCCGCCCGCTGCCGCTGCTGCCACAGCGGTGTGCGCTTGCGCGGGTCGCGCCGGGGCAGCAGCAGCGACCGCGCCGCGCACTCCCGGAACCGCGCCGCGAACAGCGCCGAGCCGCCCACCTCGGCCACCACGACCTGCTCGACCTCCTCCGGGTCGAGCAGCACGTCGTCCGCCCCCGCCACGACCTGCGCGCCGTCCAGGTCGACCGCGTCGGGCAGCCGGATCACGATCCCGTCGTCGGAGTGCGCCGCCTGCACCTCGATGCCGCGCCGCTCCCGCAGCCGGGCCGCGATCGCCAACGCCCACGGCGCGTTGACCTGCGCCCCGAACGGCGAGTGCACCACCAGCCGCCAGTCGCCCAGCTCGTCGCGGAACCGCTCCACCAGCACGACCCGGTCGTTGGGCACGTGCCGCGTCGCCTCGCGCTGCTCGCCCAGGTAGGCCAGCAGGTTCGACGTGGCCCACGCGTCCAGCCCGGCCGACGCGGCGCGCTCCGACGCCGCCTCCTCGTCCATGGTGGACACCTCACGCAGGAACTTCCCCAGCGCCCGGCCCAGCTCCAGCGGGCGGCCCGGCGCGTCGCCCTTCCAGAACGGCATCCGCGCGGGCTGGCCCGGCGCGGGCACCACGATCACCCGGTCGTGGGTGATGTCCTCGACCCGCCACGACGACGTGCCCAGCAGGAACGTGTCGCCCACCCGCGACTCGTAGACCATCTCCTCGTCCAGCTCGCCGACCCGGGAGCCGGGGCCGCGCTCGGACGGCGGCGTCATCACCGCGAACAGGCCCCGGTCGGGGATCGTGCCGCCCGACGTCACCGCCAGCCGCTGCGCGCCGGGCCGGCCGCGCAGCTCGCCGGTGATCCGGTCCCACGTGATGCGGGGCCGCAGCTCGCCGAACTCCTCGCTCGGGTAGCGGCCCGCGAGCATGTCGAGCACCGCCTGGAGGGCCGACTCCGGCAGCGCGGCGAACGGCGCGGCGCGGCGCACCAGCCCGGACAGCGCCTCGACCGTCCACGTCTCCATCGCCACCATCGCCACGACGTGCTGCGCCAGCACGTCCAGCGGGTTGCGCGGGTACCGCACGGCCTCGATCGCGCCGTCCCGCATCCGCTCCGCCACCACCGCGCACGACACCAGGTCGCCCCGGAACTTGGGGAACATCACCCCGCGCGACACCGCCCCCACCTGGTGCCCGGCCCGGCCCACGCGCTGCAGGCCCGATGCCACCGTCGGCGGGGCCTCCACCTGCACCACCAGATCGACCGCGCCCATGTCGATGCCCAGCTCCAGCGACGACGTCGCCACCACGCACGGCAGCCGCCCCGACTTCAGCTCCTCCTCGACCACCACGCGCTGCTCGCGCGACATGGAGCCGTGGTGCGCGCGGGCGATCGCGGCCGTGCGCTGGGTGGTGACGCCGGACTGGCCGGGGGCCTCGGCGGGGAACGCGCCGACCGGCGCCGGCTCCACCTCCTCCGCCAGCTCGTTGAGCCGCGCGGTGAGCCGTTCGGCCAGCCGCCGCGAGTTGGCGAACACGATGGTCGACCGGTGCTGCCGGACCAGCTCCAGCACCCGCTGCTCCACCGACGGCCAGATCGACGCCCGCTGCTCCGCCCCCGCCGCCGAGCCCGACACCTCGCCGGTCGGCTCGCCCAGCACCGACATGTCCTCGACCGGGACCTCGACCCGCACCTCGATCGTCTTGGCGGACGCCGGCTGCACGACCCGCACCGGCCGGCCGCCGGCCAGGAACGCGCCCACCTCCTCGACCGGCCGGACCGTGGCGGACAGCCCGATCCGCTGCGCGGGCCGCTCCAGCAGCGCGTCCAGCCGTTCCAGCGACAGCGCCAGGTGCGCGCCCCGCTTGGTGCCCGCCACCGCGTGCACCTCGTCGACGATCACCGTCTCGACGCCGCGCAGCGACTCGCGCGCGGCCGACGTGAGCACCAGGAACAGCGACTCGGGCGTGGTGACCAGCACGTCCGGCGGCGTCCGGGCGAACGCCCGCCGCACGTCCGCCGGCGTGTCGCCGGTGCGCATGCCGACCGCGATGTCCGGTTCGGGCAGCGACAGCCGGTGCGACGCCTGCCGGATGCCCGCCAGCGGAGCCCTCAGGTTGCGCTCCACGTCCACCGCCAGCGCCTTCAGCGGCGACACGTACAGCACCCGGCACCGCCGCTTCGGCTCGGCGGGCTTCGGCGTCGAGGCCAGCCGGTCCAGCGCCCAGAGGAACGCGGCCAACGTCTTGCCGGACCCGGTCGGCGCGATGACCAGCGCGTGCTCCCCCGCGGCCGCCGCCTCCCACGCCCCCGCCTGCGCCGCCGTGGGCGCGGCGAAGGCCCCGGCGAACCACTGCCGGGTGGCGGGGGAGAAGCGGTCCAGGACGTCCACGCCGTCCATACTGAACCACCCCACCGACAGTGTTGGATTGCAGTGTTGGATTGCGCCGCCTCCGGCGTCGCGGGCGAGGTCGCCCGGAAGTCGGCCGTTCGCGCCCTGATCCCCGGCGATCGAAAAGCGTGATCGCCGGGGATGAGGACGCGAACGACCGACGCGACCTCGCGTGGGGGTTCAGGCCGGTAGCGGTTGGTCGTGAGGCGACCTCGTGTGGTGGGTCGGTGTGGAGCGGTTGGTCGTGAGGCGACCTCGCGTGGTGGGCCGGTGTGGCACGATCAGCCCGTTCGAGTTCAAGGGGTGTAATCGTGCGCGTCCTGTCCGTTGACCTGGGCACTTCCAACACCGTCGCGGTGCTCGCGGCGCACGGCAGGCCGCCCCGGGTCGTGGAGGTCGACGGTTCGGCCACCATGCCGTCGGCCGTCTACTGCGAGGAGGACGGGACGCTGGTCGTCGGCCGGGACGCCGAGCGCCGCGCCCGCCTCGACCCGGCCCGCTTCGAGCCCAACCCCAAGCGCCGGGTGGACGACGGCGTGCTGCTCCTGGGCGACAACGTGGTCCCGGTCACCGACGCGCTGGCCGCCGTGCTGCGCCGCGTGCTGGAGGAGACCACCCGCCAGCTGGGCGGCGAGCCGCTGGACGAGGTCCGGCTCACCCACCCCGCCCAGTGGGGCGCGACCCGCCGCAACGTGCTGCTGTCCGCGGCCCGCCTGGCGGGCGTGACCGGCGAGATCGTGCTGGTCCCCGAGCCGGTCGCGGCCGCCTCGCACTACGCGTCGCTGTCGGTGGGCCAGGCGCTGGCCGTGTACGACCTGGGCGCGGGCACGTTCGACGTGGCCATCGTCGGGGCGACCCAGAACGGCTTCACCGTGCTCGCCGAGGACGGCCTGCCGGACCTCGGCGGCCTGGACGTGGACCAGGCGCTGCTGGAGCACGTCGGCCGCCAGGTCTCGCACCGCGACCCGGCCGCCTGGCAGCGGCTGCTGCGCCCGGAGTCCACGGCCGACCGCCGTGCCCGCCGCACCCTCCAGGAGGACGTCCGGGCGGCGAAGGAGTCGCTGTCGCGGCACGCGCACACCGAGGTGCCGATGCCCGAGCCGTTCGAGGACGTGCTGGTCAACCGCTCCGACCTGGAGGCGCTGGTCCGGCCGAGCATGATGCGCAGCGTCGAGCTGCTGGAGGCCACGATCCGCGCCACCGGCATGGCGCCCAACCAGCTCGCGGGCATCTACCTGGTCGGCGGGTCCAGCCGCATCCCGCTGGTCGCCACGATGATCGCCGAGAAGGTGCGGATCGTGCCGACGAGCCTCGACCAGCCCGAGACGGCGGTCGCCCTGGGCGCGCACCACGTGCCCAAGAACGGCATCACGCCGCGGTCCCAGGAGCCCACCCGGCCCCGCGAGCCGGACACGGTGGTCACGAACCCGGTGACCCCGCACCAGCCCAACCCCGCGATCAGCGGCCCCTACCAGGTCAACCCGCACGCCAGCGGCCCGTACCAGGTGAACCCGCACGCCAGCGGGCCCTACCAGGTCTACCCCCAGACCGGGCCGCAGCAGTTCAACTTCCCGTCCGTCACCCCGCGCGCCCAGGCCGAGCCGAAGCGGAAGGGGCCCAACCGGACCGTGCTGCTGTCCGCGGCCGCCGCCGCGGTCCTCGTGCTCGCGGCGGTCGGCGGGTTCCTCCTGCTCGGCGGGTCGGACGTGCCCAGCGCGCAGGAGTGCAAGAGCGACACCCGGCAGGACGACAAGGGCTTCACCGAGTGCCTGCGCCTGCTCGCGGGCACGGTCCCGGACACCAGCACGTGCAAGGCGGGCGGCACGCCGGGCGTGGGCGGCGTGGACGGCATCAAGGGCAGCGTCGTCAGCTGCGCGGTGAAGGACGACTACTCGGTGCAGTACGTGCTCACCGAGACCGTCGTCGGCGCGCAGCACGGCGCGGAGGCGGTCGTGCGGTCGCTGAAGGCCGACATGGTCGAGGCGCGGTGGGCGGGCAACGGGCTCACCGGCAAGTACCGGGCCGCCGCCGACGGCGGGCTGGGGCTGCTCGTGTTCACCGCCGACGACCTGCCGCTGCTCGGCATCGTGACCAAGAGCGGCGGCGAGGAGCTGACCGCCGACCAGGTCGCGGACTTCTTCGAGGACGCGGTCCAGCCCGGCACCTGACCCGAACCCGGTCGGTGGCTGTTCCGGGCCGGCCGCCCCTGGCACAGTCAAGATCATGACCAGGGTCGACGTGGTGCAGCGCAGGGTCCTGCGAGTGCTGGCGGCGGCCCAGGTGCTCGGCGCGGCCGGCGTCACGATCGGCCTGGCGGTGAGCACGCTCGTCGCGGCCGTGCTCGCCGACTCCGACGCGGTCGGGGGCATGGCGCAGACCGCCGCGGTGCTCGGCGCGGCGCTGTTCGCGCTGCCCGCGGCACGGCTGGCGGCCCGCAGCGGACGCCGCCCGGCGCTCGTCCTCGGCTACGGCGCGGGCGCGGTGGGCGCGGCGGTGGCGGCGTGCGCCGTGGTGCTCGGCTCGTGGCAGGTGCTGCTGGCGGCGCTCGTCCTGTTCGGCGCGGCGTCCAGCGCGAACCTCGCCGCCCGGTACGCCGGCGCGGACCTCGCCCACCCGCACCGCAGGGCGCGCTCGGTGGCGCTGGTGGTGTGGGCGGCGACGATCGGCGCGGTGGCCGGGCCGAACCTGGCCGACCCGGCGGGCCGCGCCGCCGCACGGCTGGGGCTGCCCGTGGGCGCGGGCCCGTACCTGCTGTCCGCCGCGCTGTTCGGCCTGGCCGCGCTCGTCGTGCTGCGGTTCCTGCGACCCGACCCGTTGACGCTGGCCCGGTCCGCCTCCCCTCCCGGGCGCGGCGTCGGCGCCAAGCGCTCGGTGGCGGTGTGGCGGTCCCTGCCCGCGGCCGGGAAGCTCGCGCTGGGCGGCGTGGCGCTGTGCCACACCGCGATGGTCGGCCTGATGTCGATGACCCCGGTGCACATGGACCACGCGGGCTCGTCGCTGCGGGTCGTCGGCGTGGTGATCAGCCTGCACGTCGCCGCGATGTACGCGGCCAGCCCGCTGTTCGGGTGGATGGCCGACCGGCTGGGCCGGGTGCCGGTGCTGGCGATCGGCGCGGCGCTGGTGGTCGCCGCGTCCGGCATCGCGGGCATGGCCCCCTCGGACGACGCGCCGCAGCTGGCCGCCGGGCTCGCGCTGCTCGCGTTCGGCTGGTCCGCGGGCGTGGTGGCGGGGTCGGCGCTGCTCACCGAGTCGGTGGGGGTGGCGGACCGGCCGGCCGCGCAGGGCCTGTCCGACCTGTGCATGAACGTCGGCGGCGCGCTCGGCGGCGTCGCGGCGGGCGTGGTGGTGACCACCTGGTCCTACGCCGCGCTGGGCCTGGTCGTCGGGTTCACCGCGCTGCCGCTGCTGGTGACGTGCCTGTTCGCGTCGTTGCAGCGGGCGCGGTGATCAGCGCTTGCGGTGGTGCCAGAGCGCGCGCAGGCCCACGACGATCGCCGCGACGAGCCCGGCGATGATCGCGACCGTGGCGATCGGCGACGACATGCCCGTGGGGTCTTCCTGCAACAACAGCAGCACGGTTCGAGGTTAGCGCGCCGCCGCGGCGAACTCCCGCGCCCGGACCGTCCCGCCCGCCGTGCGCCGGACGGGGACCCGGGGCAGCGGCGGTGCGTCAGGGATCGCCGGTTCGACGACCACGTCGGCAGTTCGGCCCGGCGGGCGGCGCGCTAGCCTGGACCCGATGCGCATCACGATGTTCCGCAAGCGGATGGCGGAGGAGTTCGGCCAGGTCAGGGCCGAGATGGTGGCCAGGGACCACGTGCTGTCCGCCCTCGGCGGCCGGACGCCCGACCAGGCGTTGGAGGCGGGGCTGCCGACCAAGGAGATCTGGTTGGCCGTCTGCGACGCGTTCGACGTGCCGGAACAGCGCCGGTGACGGGGCGTGTCGGCCGGGTGGTCGAACACCTGTTCGGCTACACTGCCGCACACGACCGGGTGACAACACCCCGCGGGTGACCTGGTCCCCGCCGAAAAATGTCGGACCCCACCCGTAACGTCGGCCCCGACATCGCACCGCGACCCCAAGACACTCCGAGGTGGACTCCAGATGGCACCCCAGGCACCCGACCGGGACAAGGCACTCGAGCTGGCCCTGGCCCAGATCGACAAGCAGTTCGGCAAGGGCTCGGTCATGCGGCTCGGCGAGGAGGGCCGCGCCCCGATCGAGGTGATCCCCACCGGCGCGATCGCGCTCGACGTCGCGCTCGGCATCGGCGGCCTGCCCCGCGGCCGCGTGATCGAGATCTACGGCCCGGAGTCCTCCGGTAAGACCACGGTGGCGCTGCACTCCGTGGCCAACGCCCAGCGCAACGGCGGCATCGCGGCGTTCATCGACGCCGAGCACGCGCTCGACCCGGACTACGCGCGCAAGCTGGGCGTCGACACCGACGCGCTGCTGGTCTCGCAGCCCGACACGGGCGAGCAGGCGCTGGAGATCGCGGACATGCTGGTCCGCTCCGGCGCGCTCGACATCCTGGTCATCGACTCGGTGGCGGCCCTGGTGCCCCGCGCCGAGATCGAGGGCGAGATGGGCGACAACCACGTGGGTCTGCAGGCCCGCCTGATGAGCCAGGCGCTGCGCAAGATCACCGGTGCGCTCAGCGCGTCCAACACGACCGCGATCTTCATCAACCAGCTGCGCGAGAAGATCGGCGTGATGTTCGGCTCGCCCGAGACCACGACCGGTGGCAAGGCGCTGAAGTTCTACGCGTCGGTGCGGCTGGACGTGCGGCGCATCGAGACCCTGAAGGACGGCGGCGAGCCGGTCGGCAACCGCACCCGGGTCAAGGTCGTGAAGAACAAGGTGGCCCCGCCGTTCAAGCAGGCCGAGTTCGACATCCTCTACGGCGTGGGCATCAGCCGGGAGGGCTCGCTCATCGACATGGGCGTCGATCAGGGCATCCTGCGCAAGTCGGGCGCCTGGTACACCTACGAGGGCGACCAGCTCGGCCAGGGCAAGGAGAACGCGCGGAAGTTCCTGCGCGAGAACCCGGACGTGGCCAACGAGATCGAGAAGCGGATCAAGGACAAGCTGGGCATCGGCGCCACCCTCGACGCCGACGAGACCGCGCCGGCGCCGGTCGAGTTCTAAGCGGGCGTGGCAGGACGAGGTGGCCGTGGTCGCGGGGCGTCCCGCGACCCTTCGGCCGACGACACCGATCCGCGCCCGGTCGACCCGGCGAAGGAGCAGCGCCGGGCGACCGACATCTGCTACGCGCTGCTCACCGCGCGGGCCCGGACGCGGGTGGAGCTGAAGGACGCCCTGCTCCGCAAGGGCATCGGCGAGCAGACGGCCGAGCTGGTGCTGGCCAAGTTCGACCGGGCGGGCCTGATCGACGACGCCGCGTTCGCCGAGGTCTGGGTCCGTTCGCGGCACACCTACCAGGGCCTGGGCCGCCGTGCGCTGGCCCAGGAACTGCGCCGCAAGGGTGTGGCGGAGGAGGTGGCGGCCGAGGCCGTCGCGGCCGTGGACGACGAGGCCGAGGAACTGCGGGCCCGTGACCTGGTGCGCAAGAAGCTGCGCACCATGGCGGGCCTGGACGACACCACCAGGATCCGCCGCCTGGTGGCCGCCCTCGCCCGCAAGGGCTACGCGGAGGGCCTGGCCTACCGGGTGGTGCGCGACGAACTGCGCCACGCGGGCGAGGCCGCCGACGCCCTGGACGACCTGGCCCAGGACTGACCCCGGCCGCTGCCGACCTGGGGCTGCGATCGACCTGGGGCTGCGATCGACCCGGGCTGCGATCGACCCGGGTCGGGGACTGTCCCGGGCCGCTGCGCCGGCCAGGCGGCGCGGTGCCCCGCGCGCCGGGGAGCGCTGCCCGGTGACGCGCGAGGAGCCGGTTCGGCAGGGGATCCGCCGCCCCGGTGGCTCTCGCCCGGAGTCGCGCGGCGCGGGCTCGGCCGGAGCCGCGAAGGGGAGCTTGGCTGGAAGTGGCGCGGTCGAACTCGGCCGGAGTGGCGCGGTGAGTGCCCAAGCGGCACCTCAGGGCAGCGGGCGGGTCAGCCGCCAGTACTGGCGCTTCTTCTCCTCCCGCACCACGACCCCGAGGCGGGCCAGCTCCTCCCGCAGCTCGTCCGCGTCGCCCTGGTCGCCCTTGCGCAACGCCTCCGCCCGCACCTTCAGCACGGCGTTCGCCCCGAGCGGAAGGTCGGGCGTTCCGTCGACCCAGCGCCGGTAGTCCTCCCGGTACGGGTCCGCGTCCAGCCACTGGTAGCCGTGCGTCTGGAACGCCTCGGCCAGCTCCTCCGGCTTGAGGTCGTGCGTCTCCCGCGCCAGCTCGCCGGTGTCGACGCCGAGCAGCACGAGCTTCTTGCCGTCCAGGAACACCCCGGACACCAGCGTCCGGTCGAAGCTGCGGTGCCTGCCGCCCCGCAGCAGCTCGACCCCTTCGTTGAACACCTCGACCACCAGCCGCTCGTGCGCGGCCACCCCGGCCACCACGAGCCCGAGCACCGCGCCCACGGCCACCGAACCGATCGTCGCCCACGGCTCGGGGATCGACGCCACCAGCCGGAACGGCCCCTGCATCGGAGCCCACCGCAGGTCGGCCACCCACCCGGCGATCGACTTCAGACCCCACACCACGAGCGCACCCAGCACCGGGAACCCCACGGACACCAGGGCGACCTGCCCGCGCGGCTCGGCGACCACCGTGGTTCGTCGCGCGTCCATCCCCCACTACCTCCCCAGAAGTGAGCACCCAACCTATCGCCGCGCGCCCGAGGGGCGTGGATAGGGGCGTGCGCACCCGGAGGGACGCGGAAGAGGGCGGCGGTGTGCACCCCGGAGAGGTGCGGTGTCGTGGATGGAGCTGTGCGCCCTAAGGGAGCAGGGGCAGGGTCAGAGCGCCGAGGCGGCCCGTGCCAGCTCCTCGATCCGACCCCAGTCGCCCGAGGCCAGCGCGTCCTTGGGCGCGAGCCACGACCCGCCCACGCACCCCACGTTGGGCAGCGCCAGGTAGTGGGGCGCGGTCGCCGGGGTGATGCCGCCGGTCGGGCAGAACCGCAGGCCGGGCAGCGGCCCGCCGATGGACTTGAGGTAGTCCACCCCGCCCGCGGCCTCGGCCGGGAAGAACTTCAACGAGGTCAGCCCGCGCTCGGCCAGCCGCATGGCCTCCGACACGGTCGCCGCGCCGGGCAGGAACGGCAGGCCGGTGTCCTCGGCCGCGTTCAGCACCCGGTCGGTCGACCCCGGCGTGACGAGGAACGCCGCACCGGCCTTGGCGGCCTGCTCGGCGTGCTCCGGCGCGGTCACGGTGCCCGCGCCGATCACGATGCCCGGCACCTCCGCCGCCACCCGCTCGATCGCGGCCAGCGCGGCCGGCGTGCGCAGGGTCAGCTCGATCACAGGCACACCGCCGCGCAGCAACGCCTCCGCCAGCGGCACGGCGTGCTCGGCGTCGTCCACGACGACGACCGGGATGACGGGCGACAGCGCCAACAGGTCCGCCGCCGTCGCATGGGCCGGGGTCGTGGTCACCGGGACACCTCCTGGTTGAACTGGCCTTCGAAGTGCGAGGCCGCGATCGGTCCGAACACGCTCGCGCCCCGGTCGGCGGGCCCGACCGCCCGGCGCAGCGCGGCGAACAGCTCCCGGCCCGTGCCGGTCCACGCCTGCGCGTCCGGCGGGAAGTCCACCAGATCGCGCGCCGCCAGCTCCGCCGGGTCGACGAACACCTCCAGCGTGCCGGTCTCGGCGTCCAGCCGCAGCACGTCGCCGTCGCGCACGCGGGCCAGCGGGCCGCCCACCGCCGCCTCCGGCGTGACCTGGATCGCGGCCGGGATCTTGCCCGACGCGCCGGACATCCGGCCGTCGGTGACCAGGGCGACCTTGAAGCCCCGGTCCATGAGCACGCCCAGCGCGGGCGTGAGCTTGTGCAGCTCGGGCATGCCGTTGGCCTGGGGACCCTGCTGCCGCACCACCACGACCACGTCCCGCTCCAGCTCGCCCGCCCGGAACGCGGCGCTGAACGCCTCCTGCGAGGTGAACACCCGCGCGGGGGCCTCGACCACCCGGTTCTCCGGCTTGACCGCCGACACCTTGATCACCGCGCGGCCCAGGTTGCCCGACAGCATGCGCAGGCCGCCGTCGGGCGCGAACGGGTCGGACGCGGGCCGCAGCACGTCGGTGTCCAGCGAGTGCGGCGGGCCCGGCCGCCACTGCAGCACGCCCTCGACCAGCACCGGCTCCTGCCGGTAGCGGTCGAGCCCGTCGCCCGCCACGGTCTTCACGTCGGCGTGCAGCAGGCCCGCGTCCAGCAGCGTCGAGACCAGGAACGACACGCCGCCCGCGGCCTGGAAGTGGTTGATGTCGGCCGAGCCGTTCGGGTAGACGCGGGCCAGCAGCGGCACCACCGACGACAGCTCGGCGAAGTCGTCCCAGCCCAGCTCGATGCCGGCGGCCGACGCGATGGCGACCAGGTGCATGGTGTGGTTGGTCGAGCCGCCGGTGGCCAGCAGCGCGACCACGCCGTTGACCACGGACTTCACGTCCACCACGTGCCCGACCGGCGTGTACTCCCCGCCGCGGCTGATCTCCACCGCCCGCCGCGCGGCCTCCTCGGTCAGCGCCTTGCGCAGCTTGGTGCCCGGCGGCACGAAGCTCGCGCCCGGCAGGTGCAGGCCCATGACCTCGACCACGAGCTGGTTCGAGTTGGCCGTGCCGTAGAACGTGCAGGTCCCGGGGCTGTGGTAGGACTGAGCCTCGGCCTCCAGCAGGTCCTCGCGGGTCGCCTTGTTCTCCGCGAACAGCTGCCGCACCCGCGCCTTCTCCGAGTTCGGCAGCCCGGAGTGCATCGGGCCCGCGGGCACCAGGATCGCGGGCAGGTGGCCGAACGCCAGCGCGCCGATCAGCAGGCCGGGCACGATCTTGTCGCACACGCCGAGCAGCAGCGCCGCGTCGAACATCTCGTGCGCCAGCGCGACGCCGGTGGCCATGGCGATGACCTCCCGGCTGAACAGCGACAGCTCCATGCCCGCGCGGCCCTGGGTGATGCCGTCGCACATCGCCGGCACGCCGCCCGCGAACTGCGCCACGCCGCCGACGGCCCGCGCCGCCTCCTTGATCCACGCCGGGTACTCGTGCATGGGCTGGTGGGCCGACAACATGTCGTTGTAGGCGGACACGATCGCCACGTTCGGGCGGCGCAGTGCCCGGAGGAGGTCCTTGTCACCGCCCGTGATCCCGGCGAAGCCGTGCGCCAGGTTGCTGCACGCCAGGTCGCGGCGGGCGGGCCCCTCGCGGTGGGCCTGGGCGACTCGTTCCAGGTAGGCGGCCCGACCGGCGGCGCTGCGGGCGGCGATGCGAGCCGTCACTTCGGCGACGACGGGATGCACGCTCATGGTTCGCTGTCTCCGGTGATGATCACGGGCCGTGGTGGGCCCGGTGGGACGACAGCGCTGGCGTCGCACGGACGGACGTGACAGCAAGCACACTATGTCACGACACATGATCGTGACAAAAACGATTCAGATCCTGAGACGCGACTCGACCACTTGTGGTTCTTGTCACAGCGGCTTCCACTTGGCAGAGTCGGCACACGGACCGACCCGAGGGAGGTGCTGACCATGACGTCCTCCGAGATCGTGGAGCTGCGCCGGGCACTGGGCCAACTCCGCCACTGCGTGGGTGGGCTGCGCGCGCGGTACGGCGACGTGGCCGCGGTGCAGAGGCTGGCCAACGACGTCGAACGCCTGGACATCGACGCGACCGAGCTGCTGGACCTGGACCGCACGCCCCGTCAGCGCGAAGCGCCCCGGGTCGAACGCGAGGTCGTCGTCGTGCCCGACACGCCGTACGACCCCGGGCTGTGGCACGACGCCGACGACGAAGGGCTCGGCGGCTACCGCAGCCACCGAACCTGACCCGACCCGGAGACCGGCCCCCCCCGCCGCACCCGCCGGGCGGGCCCCGTAAGGGACCGGATGTTTGTTAAAAAAACAAAAATTA
>NZ_JBHYXZ010000071.1:23184-30760 GCF_042752395.1 Actinosynnema sp. NPDC059335
GATGGGGGGGGCGGCCTCAACCGCCCCCCCCCAACACGACCCCACCCCGTCGGCCCCCCCGCTGCCCAGGGGGGGGGCCCGCTCCCGTTTCAGGCCCGGTTGTGTGTTCCAAACCACATTGTGTCCCGCACCACAACGACGTGGAACGAGGTGAGGTATGAGGGCGCAGATCGCCCAGCGCACGTTGCGCACGGACCGGTGGTGGCTGCCGCCGCTGGCGACGTTCGCGGGCCTGCTCCTGATTTCGATCTACGCGGCCGTGCGGACCTTCATGGGCGACTACTACTGGGTCGACGAGTACCGGTACCTGACGCCCATGTACTCGCCGTGCCTGACCGAGGAGTGCCTGCCGAACGCGGCGCACTTCGGCCGCCTGCTGCCGGAGCTGCCGGGGTTCCTCACCCCGCCGGTGATCATCATCCCGTTCCTGCTCGGGTTCCGCGTGACCTGCTACTACTACCGCAAGGCGTACTACCGGGCGGCGTGGATGTCCCCGCCCGCGTGCGCGGTGGCCGAGCCGCACGGCAAGTACACCGGCGAGACCCGCTTCCCGCTGGTCGCGCAGAACCTGCACCGCTACTTCTTCTACGCCGCGTCGCTCCTGCTGCTGGTCAACATCTACGACGCGTTCTTCGCGTTCAGCACCGGCATCGGCCTGGGCAACATCGTGCTGCTGGTGAACGTGTCGCTGCTGGCGGCGTACACGCTGTCCTGCCACTCGTGCCGCCACATCGCGGGCGGGCGGTTGAAGCACTTCTCCAAGCACCCGGTCCGGTACTGGGCGTGGACGCAGATCTCCAAGCTCAACGCCCGGCACATGCAGCTCGCGTGGGCCTCGCTCATCTTCGTCTGCGTCACGGACCTCTACGTCGCGCTGGTCGCCTCCGGGACGATCTCCGACCTCCGATTCGTCAACTGAGGAGTGGTTTTGCCCGAGCTGGAACGGCATTCGTTCGACGTGCTCGTGATCGGTGCCGGCGGTGCGGGGTTGCGCGCCGCGATCGAGGCCAGGGAACACGGGATGCGCACGGCGGTGCTGTGCAAGTCGTTGTTCGGCAAGGCGCACACGGTGATGGCCGAGGGCGGCATCGCGGCGGCCATGGGGAACGTCAACTCGAACGACAACTGGCAGGTGCACTTCCGGGACACCATGCGCGGCGGGAAGTTCCTCAACAACTGGCGGATGGCCGAGCTGCACGCCAAGGAGGCGCCCGACCGGGTGTGGGAGCTGGAGACCTACGGGGCGTTGTTCGACCGCACCAAGGACGGTCGGATCAGCCAGCGCAACTTCGGCGGGCACGAGTACCCCCGGTTGGCGCACGTGGGCGACCGCACGGGGCTGGAGCTGATCCGCAGCCTCCAGCAGAAGGTGGTGTCGCTCCAGCAGGACGACCACGCCGAGACCGGCGACTACGAGTCGCGGCTCAAGGTGTTCGCCGAGTTCACCGTCACCGACCTGGTCCTCGACGGCGGCAGGATCGCGGGCGCGTTCGGCTACTGGCGCGAGTCGGGCCGGTTCGTGCTGTTCGAGGCGCCCGCGGTGGTGCTCGCCACCGGCGGCATCGGCAAGTCGTTCAAGGTCACGTCGAACTCGTGGGAGTACACCGGCGACGGCCACGCGCTGGCCCTGCGCGCGGGCGCGTCCCTGATCAACATGGAGTTCATCCAGTTCCACCCGACCGGCATGGTCTGGCCGCCGTCGGTGAAGGGGATCCTGGTCACCGAGTCGGTCCGCGGCGACGGCGGCGTGCTGCGCAACTCCGACGGCAAGCGGTTCATGTTCGACTACATCCCCGAGGTGTTCAAGGACAAGTACGCCGACAACGAGGCCGAGGCCGACCGCTGGTACACCGACCCCGGCAACAACCGCCGGCCACCGGAGCTGCTGCCGCGCGACGAGGTGGCCCGCGCGATCAACTCCGAGGTGAAGGCGGGCCGCGGCTCCGAGCACGGCGGCGTGTTCCTGGACGTGTCCACCCGGCTGCCCGCCGAGGAGATCATGCGGCGGCTGCCGTCGATGCACCACCAGTTCAAGGAGCTGGCCGACGTCGACATCACGGCGCAGCCGATGGAGGTCGGGCCGACCTGCCACTACGTCATGGGCGGCGTGCAGGTGGACCCCGACACGGGCGCGTCGTCGGTGCCGGGGCTGTTCGCGGCGGGCGAGGTGTCCGGCGGGATGCACGGCTCCAACCGGCTGGGCGGCAACTCGCTGTCCGACCTGCTGGTGTTCGGCCGCCGGGCGGGCGCGGGCGCGTCGGACTACGTGTCCGGCCTCGACTCCCGGCCGGTGTGCACGGACGAGGCCGTGGCCGAGGCCGAGCGGACCGCCCTCGCGCCGTTCTCCGGCGACGGCGGCGAGAACCCGTACACGCTGCACATGGAGTTGCAGCAGTCGATGAACGACCTGGTCGGCATCATCCGCCGGGCCGACGAGATGGCGCAGGCGATCGAGCGGCTGGAGGAGCTGAAGCGGCGGGCCGCGACCGTGGTGGTCGAGGGGCACCGGCAGTTCAACCCCGGCTGGCACCTCGCGCTCGACCTGCGCAACATGCTGCTGGTCAGCGAGTGCGTGGCGCGGGCCGCGTCGCTGCGCACCGAGAGCCGCGGCGGCCACACGCGCGACGACTACCCGGGCATGGACGCCGACTGGCGGCGCAAGCTGCTGGTCTGCACGCTGTCCGGCTCGTCGGTCGAGGTGGTGGAGGAGCCGCAGGTCCCGATCCGGCCGGACCTGCTGGCGCTGTTCGAGCAGAGCGAGTTGCAGAAGTACCTGACCGCCGACGAGCTGGAGGGCTGACATGGGGTACCAGGGGCACTTCCGGGTGTGGCGCGGCTCCGACGAGGGCGGCGGGCTGGAGGACTTCACCGTCGAGGTCAACGAGGGCGAGGTCGTGCTCGACGTGATCCACCGGCTCCAGGCGACCCAGACGCCGGACCTCGCCGTGCGGTGGAACTGCAAGGCGGGCAAGTGCGGGTCGTGCTCGGCGGAGATCAACGGCAAGCCGAGGCTGCTGTGCATGACGCGGATGTCGGTGTTCGCGGAGGACGAGACGGTGACCGTGACGCCGATGCGCACGTTCCCGGTGATCCGCGACCTCGTCACCGACGTCTCGTACAACTACCGCAAGGCGCGGGAGATCCCCGCCTTCAAGCCGCCGGCGGGCGTCGCGCCGGGGGAGTACCGGATGCAGCAGGTCGACGTGGAGCGCTCGCAGGAGTTCCGCAAGTGCATCGAGTGCTTCCTGTGCAACAACACCTGCCACGTCATCCGCGACCACGAGGAGAACAAGGAGTCGTTCGCCGGGCCGCGGTTCCTGATGCGGGTGGCGGAGCTGGAGATGCACCCGCTCGACGAGGCGGACCGGGTGCGGGAGGCGCAGTCGACGCACGGCCTGGGGCTGTGCAACATCACCAAGTGCTGCACCGAGGTGTGCCCCGAGCACATCAAGATCACCGACAACGCGCTGATCCCGATGAAGGAACGCGTGGCGGACCGGCGTTACGACCCGATCGTCTGGCTGGGCAACAAGCTGTTCCGCAACAAGTCCTGACCTGCCCCCCCCGCCGCGTCGCACCCCGGTGGCGCGGCGCGGGGCCGGCTCGGCGCGGGTCCGGCGGAGGTAGGCCGATCCCTACAACGTCCCGCCCGCCCTCGTCACCGCGACATCGTGGGCGTGGACCACGCGCCGGGACGGAGAGATGACGGCCGCCGGGGCACGTCCGCACTCCCGTGCACCGCCGACGCGAAGGGGCCGGGACGCGTCGGTCCCGGCCCCCTTGCGCGGTCGAGCGGTCAGCCGTGCGTCACCGCACGGCGGGCGGTCAGCTGCAGCCCGAGGTGGAGCCGCAGCCCTCGCACAGGTAGCACGAGCCGGCCGGGCGCATCTTCGTGCCGCACGTCATGCACAGCGGCGCGTCGGCGGTCGTGCCCAGGTGCAGTTCGAGCAGTTCCGTGGAGCTGCCCACCCGGATGTCCTGCGGCTTGGACTTCTTCTCGGCCGGCGCCGGGGCGGAGGCCGAGGCCGGAGTGGACGACGTCGACTTCGGCGCGGCGTCGACCGAGGTGCGCAGGCCCTCCAAGTCCACGTCCGAGCCGCTGCCGTAGTCGTTGTTCACCTGCGCGGTGCGCTCGTCGGCGGTGAAGATGCCGAGCTGCGCCCGCTTCTCGAACGGCAGGTAGTCGAGCGCCAGCCGGCGGAACAGGTAGTCCAGCACGCTGGTCGCGATCCGCACGTCCGGGTCGTCGGTCATGCCCGCCGGCTCGAAGCGCAGGTTCTGGAACTTCGACACGTAGAACTCCAGCGGGATGCCGTACTGCAGGCCCACGGAGATCGACATGGAGAACGCGTCCATCACGCCGGCCAGCGTCGAACCCTGCTTGCCGAGCTTGACGAAGATCTCGCCCAGGCCGTCGTCCGGGTACGAGCCGGCGTGCAGGTAGCCCTCCGCGCCGCCGACCGTGAACGACACCGTCTGCGACGGGCGCTTCTTCGGCAGCCGCTTGCGCACCGGCCGGTACTCCACGACGGTCTCGGTCGTGGTCTCGGCCGCCGCCGACGCCTTGGCCGACTTGCCCGCCGACAGCGGCTGGCCGACCTTGCAGTTGTCGCGGTAGATGGCCAGCGCCTTCAGGCCCAGCTTCCAGCCCTGGTAGTAGATCTCCTCGACGTCCTCGACGGTCGCCGTCTCCGGCATGTTCACCGTCTTGGAGATCGCGCCCGAGATGAACGGCTGCACCGCCGCCATCATCCGCACGTGGCCCATCGGCGCGATGGAGCGCTCGCCCATGGCGCAGTCGAACACCTCGTAGTGCTCCGGCTTGAGGCCCGGCGCGTCCACCACGTGGCCGTGCTCGCCGATGAACTCGACGATCGCCTCGATCTGCTCCTGCTGGTAGCCCAGGGCCTTCAGCGCCCGCGGCACGGTCTGGTTGACGATCTGCATCGAGCCGCCGCCGACCAGCTTCTTGAACTTCACCAGCGCCAGGTCCGGCTCGATGCCGGTCGTGTCGCAGTCCATCATCAGGCCGATGGTGCCGGTGGGCGCGAGCACGCTGGCCTGCGCGTTGCGCCAGCCGTTGCGGGCGCCGATCTTCTGGCACTCCTGCCACGCCCTGGTCGCGACCTTCTGCACCGCCGCGTCGTTCGCGTGGTACGTGCGCAGCATGTCGTTGGCCGCCGCGTGCTTGCGGATGACCCGCTGGTGCGCCTCGGCGTTGCGGGCGTAGCCGTCGTACGGGCCGACGATCCCCGCCAGCTCCGCGGACCGCTTGTACGCCACGGCCTGCATCAGGGACGTGATCGAGGCGGCCAGCGCGCGGCCACCCTCGGAGTCGTACGCGTGACCGGTCGCCATGAGCAGCGCGCCCAGGTTCGCGTAGCCGATGCCGAGCTGGCGGAACGCGCGGGTCGTCTCGCCGATCGAGGGGGTCGGGAAGTCCGCGAAGCAAATCGAGATGTCCATCGCGGTGATGATCAGCTCGACCGACTTGGCGAACAGCTCCGCGTTGAACGTGCCGTCGTCGGACAGGAACTTCATCAGGTTCAACGACGCCAGGTTGCAGCTGGAGTTGTCCAGGTGCATGTACTCCGAGCACGGGTTCGAGGCGGTGATCCGGCCCGACTCCGGCGTGGTGTGCCAGTCGTTGATCGTGCCGTCGTACTGGATGCCGGGGTCGGCGCACTCCCACGCGGCCTGCGCCAGCTTGCGGAACAGGTCCCTCGCGTCGACGTGCTCGATGACCTCGCCGGTCTGGCGGGCGCGCAGGCCGAACTGCCCGCCGTTCTCGTAGGCGTGCATGAACTCGTCCGACACGCGGACGGAGTTGTTCGCGTTCTGGTACTGCACGGACACGATGTCCTTGCCGCCCAGGTCCATGTCGAACCCGGCGTCGCGCAGCGCGCGGACCTTGTCCTCTTCCCGCGCCTTGGTCTGGATGAACTCCTCGACGTCCGGGTGGTCCACGTCCAGCACGACCATCTTGGCCGCGCGGCGGGTCGCGCCGCCGGACTTGATGGTGCCCGCCGACGCGTCCGCGCCGCGCATGAACGACACCGGGCCGGACGCCGTGCCGCCCGAGGACAGCAGCTCCTTGGACGAGCGGATGCGGGACAGGTTCAGGCCCGCGCCGGAGCCGCCCTTGAAGATCAGGCCCTCCTCGCGGTACCAGTTCAAAATCGACTCCATCGTGTCGTCCACCGACAGGATGAAGCAGGCGCTGACCTGCTGCGGCGAGCTGGTGCCCACGTTGAACCACACCGGCGAGTTGAAGCTGAACACCTGGTGCAGCAGCATCCAGGTCAGCTCGTGCTCGTAGATCTCGGCGTCGGCGTCGGTGGCGAAGTAGCTGTGCTTGACGCCCGCCTCGACGTAGGTCTTCACCACGCGGTCGATGAGCTGGCGCAGGCTGTGCTCGCGCTGCGGCGTGCCCACCGCGCCGCGGAAGTACTTGCTCGTGACGATGTTGGTGGCGTTGACCGACCAGAAGTCGGGGAACTCGACGCCGCGCTGCTCGAAGTTCACCGAGCCGTCGCGCCAGTTCGTCATCACGACGTCACGGTGCTCCCAGGTGACCTCGTCATAGGGGTGCCTGCCGGCGGTGGTGTAGACGCGCTCCACCTTCAGCTTGGCGTTCTTGTCCCCCGCGCCGTTGCGGGTGGCCGTCTTCTTGCTGGAGCCACCGACGGTCTCCGTCATCCCGGGTCCCTCTCGTCTTGCTGCTCGTCATGGAAATGGTGTGCGGGACCACGTCCGGGCTCCCCGTCCGAGGCGGTCGCCGCCTGTCCTGCGTCGCGTCCGCTCAGTCGTCCGTGCGCTGGGCGGTGCGAAGATCGGCGATCTCCTTCTCGAAGTCCTCGACGGACGAGAAGGAGCGGTAGACGCTCGCGAAGCGGAGGTACGCGACCTCGTCCAGCTCCCGCAGGGGGCCGAGGATGGCCAGGCCCACCTCGTGGCTCGGGATCTCGGCGTTGCCGCCGGAGCGGATGGACTCCTCGACCCGGTGGGCGAGCTGCTGGAGCGCGTCCTCGTGCACCGGCCGGCCCTGGCAGGCGCGGCGGACGCCGTTCACGACCTTGTCGCGGCTGAACGGCTCGGTGACGCCGGAGCGCTTGACGACCGCGAGCACGGCCTCCTCCACGGTGGTGAACCGGCGGCCGCAGCTGGAGCAGGAGCGCCGGCGGCGGATCACCTGGCCCTCGTCCACCTCGCGCGAGTCGACCACCCGGGAGTCGGCGTGGCGGCAGAACGGGCATCGCACGGCTGGTCTCCCCCTCCTCCGCGCAGCATCCATCGCGTTAGCCCTCACCGTGGGGAAAACCCCAACCTGTGGACTAACTACAACGGTGTAACCACTAGATGTAGGGGTCAACCTATGCCCGGACCCTACTGCTCTGCAACTCGGACACACCGGTCCATGTCACCCGATGGGACGAACGTGCGCAGCGCCACCCCACGTTCACGGACCGCGTGTGCCGAACGCCCGCGACCACCGTGTCGAACGCCCAAGACCCCCCCGGGGAAGCCAGCGCAGGGGTTTGTTAGGGGGGGGGGGGGGGTGGGACAGCGGGGCCCC
>NZ_JBHYXZ010000071.1:30770-42660 GCF_042752395.1 Actinosynnema sp. NPDC059335
AATCGCGTCGGCAGCGTCTGTTGGTTATAAGAGACAGGAACTCGGGGGTCCTGGAGGTTCGACACGCGGGACCCGGGCGTTCGACTCGCTAGGGGGCGCCGTGCGGGACGACGAGGGACTGGCCGGGGACGACGTCGGAGTCGGGGAGGGAGTTCAGCTCGCGGATGCGGGCCACCACGGCGTCGGGGTCGCTGCCGGGCGCGTTGCGCGCCGCCACGTCCCACAGCGTCTCGCCCACTTGGACGTGCACGACGCTGGTGCGTTCGGGGACGGTCGTGGCCCCGGAGGCGTACAGGTACAGCAGGCTCAGCAGGGCGGCGGACACCGCCGCCAGCGCGGCGTAGCCGGCGAACTGGAGGGCCGGGCGCCGCCGCGGTCGGACCTCGCAGGCGGCCGGGTCCGGCGCGGTCTCGCGGACCGCGAGCGGGCGGGGCCGGGTGGACGGGCGGCGATTGGCCCTGTCGTGTACTTCGAACCGGCGGAGGACACGTGGTCCGGGTCGCAGACCGGCGCCGAGCGCGACATCCTCGACACCGGCGCCGTCGACCAGTTCGAAGCTGTTCCGCGTGCCTATGACCACCGCCATGATGTCCTCCAACGCAGGTCATCCGATCATGATCGAACTTCTGTTCGATCGAACGTCCGTGCGAATGTGTACCACTTCGTCGGGCTAAATCGCTACGACACGCCGACGTTTACTTCGAACAGGTGTTTGATCTGGACACGGAACGCGACTACCGTCCACAACTGAAGATCGTCGTCACAGCCGGCCTGGGCAATCGGGACCGGTGAGGAGGAAGCACCGTGGCTCGCAAGACCGACGAAGACCTGCGCACCGCAGACGTGCCCTCCGCGCCCGAACCGGCGGACATCGCGGGCAACGCCGGGCTCACCCTGCGCCAGCGCAAGGTGCTCGACGTGATCCGCGACTGGCTCGACCGGTTCGGCTACCCGCCCAGCGTGCGGGAGATCGGGGAGGCGGTCGGCCTGACCTCCACCTCCTCGGTCGCCCACCAGCTGCGCGCGCTGGAGCGGAAGGGGTACCTGCGGCGCGACCCGAACCGGCCGCGCGCCGTGGGCGTGCTGCCCCCGGAGATCGTGACCGGGCTGGACCCGGCGTCCAAGCCGACGCCCGCGTACGTGCCCATGCTGGGCCGCATCGCGGCCGGCGGGCCGATCCTGGCGGAGGAGGCCATCGAGGACGTGTTCCCGCTGCCGCGCGAGATCGTCGGCGAGGGCGACGTGTTCCTGCTGAAGGTCGTGGGTGACTCGATGGTGGACGCCGCCATCACCGACGGCGACTGGGTCGTCGTGCGCCAGCAGCCGACGGCGGACAACGGCGAGGTGGTGGCCGCGATGATCGACGGCGAGGCCACCGTGAAGACGTTCAAGCGCAAGGAGGACGGGCACGTGTGGCTGATGCCGCACAACGACGCCTACGAGCCCATCCCCGGCGACGAGGCGTCGATCCTGGGCAAGGTCGTGGCGGTCCTGCGCCGCCTCTGAGCCACCGCGTCACGCCCGGCGGCGGCGCGTCCGGCGCACGAGTGCTCCCACCAGCACCAGCGCCACCGCGCCGCCACCCACCACCGGCCACGGCGACCGCTCGTCGTCCGCCGGGGGAGTGCCTTCGTGCGCGGCGGCCGGCGCCTCGGTCGTCGTGGTCGTGGCGGGCGGGGGCGGCACGGCCAGCGCCGCCGCGCCCGGCACCGCCCGCACGGTCGAGGACGTGCCGCCGTTGCCGAACTCGGACGCCGACAGCAGCGTGCCGTCCGGGTCGAACGCGATGGCCTCGCCCTGCGGCTCGTTCGGCAGCGGCACCCGCACCGGGTCCGACTCCAACGCCGTGACCAGGTCGCCGTCCGGCACCGGGAACAGGTACGCGTCGGTGTAGGTCCGCAACGCCGCCACCGTGCCGTCCCGGGTCATCGCACCGCCCGTGACCAGGCGCGTCACCACCGAGTTCGCCAGCGGGCCGCCCTTGGTGTCCGACCCGCCGATCGACACCCGCGCCACCTGCTCCAGCGGCGTCGGCGCGTCCTCGCGCAACGCGGACGCCGGCCGGTACACCAACGCCGAGCCGATCGGCTCCTTCGTGACGATGTGCGGAATACCGGAAGCGTCGAGCAACAATGCCTCGGCGTCGTGCTTTCCATCAGGATAGGTGAGGCGGTGCAATCGGGCGCTGCCGTCCGGGGAAACGACGTGCAATGCCACGGTTTCCCGCGACTTCCCGTTGTCCCCGGTATCCGCGGCCCACAGAGTTCCGTCAGGAGCCAGGGCGAGGTCTTCGACGTCGAACGGATTGATCGGCGCGGTGATCGTCCGGGTGATCGCGCACCCGCGGTCGAGCACGTGGATCTCCAACGCGCCGTTGTCGCTGTCGTTCACCGCGAACCACCGGTCGCCGTCGGACGCGAGCCCGGACAGCTCCTCCAACCGGGGGTCGGTCACCGCGCACACGTCGGCGACGGCCGGCTCCGCCATCGCGGAACCGGCCGTCACCAGCAACAACCCGGCTACCAGGAGCGCGCGCAACGGCTCAGGCGCGGCTTCCGTTCACGGCGAACTCGCCGAGCACCCCGGCCAGGTCGGGCCGGACCCGGGCGGACAGCTCCGTGCCCTCCTCGGTGTGCCGCTCCTTGAGCACCTCGCCCTCGCGGTGCACCCGCGCGACCAGCTCGCCGCGCGCGTACGGCACCAGCGCGTCCACCACGACCTCCGGCCGCGGCGTCATGGCCGCGATGCGCTCGCGCAGCTCGGCGATGCCCTCGCCGGTGTGCGCGGACACGAACACCGCCGTCGGGAACAGGTGCCGCAGCCGGGCCAGGCCCAGCTCGCCCACCGCGTCGATCTTGTTCACCACGAGCAGCTCGGTCGGCATCGGGTCGTCCCGCCGCGACGAGATCTCGCCGATCACCTCGCGCACCGCCACGACCTGCTTCTCCGGCATCGCGTCGGAGCCGTCCACGACGTGGACCAGCAGGTCCGCGTCGGCGACCTCCTCCAACGTCGAGCGGAACGCCTCCACGAGCTGGTGCGGCAGGTGCCGGACGAAGCCGACCGTGTCGGTCAGCGTGTAGGGCAGGCCCTCGGGCGTCTCGGTGCGCCGCGTGGTCGGGTCGAGGGTGGCGAACAGGGCGTCCTGCACCAGCACCCCCGCGCCGGTCAGCGCGTTGAGCAGGCTGGACTTGCCCGCGTTCGTGTACCCCGCGATGGCCACGTTCGGCACCGAGTTGGCCACGCGGCGGTGCCGCTTGGTCTCCCGGATGACGCTCATCGCGGCGATCTCGCGGCGCAGCTTGGCGATGCGCGCGCGGATGCGCCTGCGGTCGGTCTCGAGCTTGGTCTCACCGGGGCCGCGCAGACCCACACCGCCGGTCGCGCCGCCGGCCCGACCACCCGCCTGGCGGGACAGGGACGCGCCCCACCCGCGCAGTCGCGGCAGCAGGTACTGCAGCTGGGCCATCTCGACCTGCGCCTTGCCCTCGCGGGTGGACGCGTGCTGGGCGAAGATGTCGAGGATCAGCGCGGTGCGGTCCACGACCTTGACCTTGAGCTTCTCCTCCAGCTGCCGCAGCTGGCCGGGGGACAGCTCGCCGTCGCAGATCACGGTGTCCGCGCCGGTCGCGATCACGATGTCGCGCAGCTCGTGCACCTTGCCGGAGCCGATGTAGGTGGCCGGGTCGGGCCGGTCGCGCCGCTGCACGAGGCCCTCCAGCACCAGGGAGCCCGCCGTCTCGGCGAGCAGCGCCAGCTCGGCCAGGGACGCCTCGGAGTCGGCCGCCGAGCCCTCGGTCCACACGCCGACCAGCACGACCCGCTCCAACCGGAGCTGCCGGTACTCGACCTCGGTGACGTCCTCGAGCTCGGTGGACAACCCTGCGACGCGGCGCAGCGCGGCGCGCTCCTCGAGCGCCAGGTCGCCGGTGGACAGCTCGTCCTCGTGGTCGAGCCAGTCGTTGCTGTTGTACGTGTTTTCCGTCATTTGCCCTTCATCGTCCCACGGCACCCCTGGTGGGTCCGAGTGGTTAATCGCCCGGGTAGAGCGCCAGGTAGATCGCCACGCGTTCCCCGTCGGGGTGGGCCGGCTCGGCTGCCAGCTCATCCAACAACGTCTGGAGGCGTCGTTTTAGTTCCGCGCGGTCCACCCGCGCCACCAGCCGGAACTGGTTCATGGCGGCCGGCCCGACCTCCGCGACCTCGCTCAGGAACGCCTGGAAGACGGCCTCGCTCGTCTCCTCCGGGTACGGGATGTCCGCCTTGGTCAGCCGCCACGACAGCCCCGTGGACCGGTAGGGGATCTCCTTCGCGCCCCGGTTGCCCGCCCGCGGCTCCTGCGCCTCCAGGAACCCCGTGGCGACGAGTTTGCGCACGTGGTGGAGGGTGGTGGCGGGGTCCTTGCCGAGCCGTTGCGCGATCTCCTTGTTGGTCAGCGCGCGGTCGTAGGTGAGCCGGATGATGCGCAGCCGCACCGCCGAGGCCAGGGCGGCGGCTTCGGCGTCGGTTGCCGGGCGTCTCTGCACCGGCCAAGCATAGGAACCGGCAGGGGCGGCGGGGCCCGTGCGAAGCGAGTGATTGACAGTTTCCAATCGCTCTCGGGAGACTTCCGGCGTGTCCCTCTGGTCTCATCGCGACTTCCGCCTGCTGTGGGCAGGCGACACCATCAGCCAGTTCGGCTCCGCGATCGGGCGCACGGTGCTGCCGCTGCTCGCCGTGGGCGCGCTCGCCGCCACGCCGTTCGAGATGGGCGTGCTGTCGGCGGCGAGCACGGCCGCGTTCCTGCTCATCGGGCTGCCCGCCGGGGTGTGGGTGGACCGGTTGAGCCGTCGCCCGGTGATGCTCGTGGCCGACTTCACCCGCGCGGCGCTGCTGCTGTCGGTGCCGGTGGCCTGGTGGCTGGGCCTGCTCACGCTGACCCACCTCGTCGTGGTGGCGCTGCTGGTCGGCGCGGCCACCGTCCTGTTCGACGTCGCCTACCAGTCGTACCTGCCCGCGCTGGTCGGCCGGGAGCAGCTCGTCGACGGCAACTCGAAGCTGGAGGCCAGCCGCGCCGTGGCGGAGGTGTCCGGCCCGGCCGCGGCGGGCGGGGTGGCGCAGGCGGTCGGCGCGGCCGTCGGCGTGCTCGCCACGGCCGCGGGCTACCTGGTGTCGGCGTTGTTCCTGCTGCGCATCCGCACCGTGGAGCCGCCGCCGCCGAAGCCGGAGAAGCCGGGGTTGCGGCACGAGATCGCCGAGGGGCTGCGGTTCGTCTTCGGGCACCGGTCGCTGCGCGCGATCGTGGGGTGCACGGGCACGGCCAACTTCTTCGGCGGCATGGCGGCGGCCGTGCTGGTGCTGTTCCTGGTGCGCGAGATCGGCCTGTCCGAGGGCGTGGTGGGGCTCGTGCTCAGCGCCGCGGGCGTCGGCGGCGTGCTGGGCGCGCTGACCGTGAACCGGTGGAACGCCCGGTTCGGCCAGACCACGGTGATCTGGCTGTCCGGCCTGGTCACGTGGCCGCTCGGGGTGCTGGTGCCGTTCGGCGCGGCGGACTGGCGGATCGTGTTCGTGGTCGTCGGCGAGGCCGCGGTGGCGTACGGGGCCACGGTCTACAACATCGCCCAGGTCAGCTACCGGCAGTCCATCTGCCCGGACCACCTGCTGGGCCGGATGAACGCGAGCATCCGGTTCGTGGTGTGGGGCGCTATGCCGCTGGGCGGTCTGGTGGGCGGGCTGCTCGGCGGCGGCATCGGGGTGACGGCGACGCTGTTCGCGGGCATGGCGTGCCAGGCGGCGGCCGTGCTGTGGGTGGTGTTGTCGCCGCTGCGGAGCCGCGATGCCGTTACCGCGTGACTTCCGGCTGTTCCGTTGTTCGCGGTCGGCACGCTGGTCACGTCCGCCGGCGTGGTGCTCTACAACGTCGCCCAGGTCAGCCTGCGCCAGGCGTTGTGCCCGGACCGGCTGCTCGGCCGGATGAACGCGAGCATCAGGTTCCTGACCTGGGGCGCGATGCCGGTCGGCGCGGTCGCGGGCGGCGCGTTGGCCGAGTGGGTGGGCGTGCGGGGCACGCTGTGGGCGGCGTCGGCCGGGATGGTCCTCTCCGTCTTCTGGGTGCTCTTGTCGCCGCTGCGCTCGATGCGCGACCTGCCGGTCGCTAACGTCGGCGGGCATGGCTGACACCACCGTGGTGCGCGACGGTCTCCGGTTCGGCGAAGGTCCGCGGCACGGGCCGGACGGGCGGCTGTGGTACTCCGACTTCTACGACCACGAGGTCCGCGCCCTCGACCTGGGCACCGGCGAGGAAGAGGTCGTCTGCGAGGTGCCCGGACAGCCGTCGGGGCTGGGCTGGCTGCCGGACGGCCGGCTGCTCGTGGTCTCCATGCTCGACCGCAAGGTGCTGCGGCGCGAACCCGACGGCGCGCTGGTCGAGCACGCCGACCTCGGCGGCGTCGCCACCTTCCACGCCAACGACATGCTGGTCGACGCGCGGGGCCGCGCCTACGTCGGCAACTTCGGCTTCGACCTGCACGGCGCGATCGCGGCGGGCGGCGAGGCGGCCCTGCTGGAACCGGGGTGGGTCGCGCCCGGCACGCCGTTGGCGCTGGTCGAGCCGGACGGCACGGTCCGGGTGGCGGCCGAGGACCTCAAGTTCCCCAACGGCACGGGCCTGCTGCCGGACGGCCGGCTGGTGGTCGCCGAGACGCTCGCGTTCCGGTTGACCGCGTTCGACGTCGCCGAGGACGGCGCGCTGTCCGGGCGGCGGGTGTTCGCGTCGGTGCGCGAGCACTTCATCGCGCCGGACGGCATCGCGGTGGACGCCGAGGGCGGCGTGTGGGTGGCGCCCGCGCTCCAGCCGTTCGCGTTCCTGGTGCGGGAGGGCGGCGAGGTCGCCCGGAAGGTGGAGACCGGCGCGAACTGCTTCGCCGTGGCGATCGTGGGCGACCGGCTGGTGTGCTGCACCGCGCCGACGTCGCAGCCGGAGGTGGTGGCCGGGGCGAGGCTGGGGAAGCTGGAGGTCGTCGGCCTCTAGGACGCTGGTCCGGGTGGTCCGGGTGGTCCGGGTGGTCCGGGTGGTCCGGGTGGTCGGCGGGTCAGGAAGGCGTGCCGAGCGAGTCCCACCAGGTCTGGTCGAGTTCGCCGCGGGCCAGCAGGACGGCCGGGCCGGTGAGTGTGGAGGTCTCCTCCTCGATCACCACGGACACCTGTCCACCGAGGACGTCCACAGTGGCCTTGCCCGTGCGCCGGCCGGACCCGTACAGCCACGACGCCACCGCGGCGACCGTGCCCGTGCCGCACGACCGGGTCTCGCCCACGCCCCGCTCGTGCACGCGCATGCGCAGCGCGCCGTCGCCCAGCACGTTGACGAACTCGACGTTCACCCCGTGCGGGAACTGCACCGGGTCGTGGCCCGGCGGCAGGTCCAGGTCCAGCTCGGCCACCGGCGTCCCGGTCACGCAGGCGAGGTGGGGGTTGCCGACGTCCACCGCGACCCCGCCGAACGCGCTGCCGCCGACCGTGGCCGTGCCCGTGCCGGTGACCAGCGCCCGACCCATGTCCACGGTGATCGAGCCGTCGTCGTGGGCGATGACGTGCCGCTCCCCGGCGCGGGTGCCGACGGTGAACTCCCCGGCGGGCGCCAGCTCGGCCTCGACCAGGTACTTCGCGAACACCCGCACCCCGTTGCCGCACATCTCCGCGATCGAGCCGTCGGCGTTGCGGTAGTCCATGAACCACGGGCCGAAGTCCGGCCGCACGACCCGCAGCACGCCGTCCGCGCCCAGGCCGCGCCGCCGGTCGCAGAGGGCGCGCACCCGCGCCTCGGTCAGGTCCAGCAGGCCGTCCGGGTCGGGCAGCACGACGAAGTCGTTCTCGGTGCCGTGGCCCTTCAGGAATTCGACTCCCACGGGCACCAGGTTACGGTGCGACCAGCTTGAGCACGTCGTCGGCCAGGCCCGGGTCGGCCGCGTCGAACCACGTCACGCGTCGGTCGCGGCGGAACCAGGACCGCTGCTTGCGGACGAACCGGCGGGTGGCCTGCGCCGTCGCCGCCGCGGCCTCCTCGATCGAGCACTCGCCGTCGAACGCGGCCAGCACCTGCTGGTAGCCCAGCGCGCGCGACGCCGTGCGGCCGTCGCGCAGCCCGCGGGCCTCCAGCGCGCGCACCTCGTCCACCAGGCCCGCGTCGAACATGCGCGTCACCCGCTCGTCCACCCGCCGGTCCAGTTCGGGCACGGCCCGGTCGAGGCCGATCAGGACGGTGCCGTAGCGGGCCGGTCCCGGCTTGGGCAGGGTCGCGGAGAACGGCCGCCCGGTCAGCTCGATGACCTCCAGCGCGCGGACCACGCGGCGGCCGTTGCCGGGCAGGATCGCCAGCGCGGCGGCCGGGTCGAGCTGGGCCAGGCGGCCGTGCAGCGTCTCGGACCCGAACACGGCCAGCTCCCGTTCGAGCTGCGTGCGGATCCTCTCGTCCGTGCCGGGGAACTCCAGGTCGTCCAGCACGGCCTGCACGTACAGCCCCGAGCCGCCGACCAGCACCGGCGTGCGGCCGGCGGCCAGCAGGCGCTCCACCGCGGCGCGGGCCTCGCGCTGGTAGGCGGCCACGGAGGCGGTGTCGGTCACGTCCAGCACGTCGAGGAGGTGGTGGGTGACGCCTTGGCGCTCCTCCTCGGTGATCTTCGCCGTGCCGATGTCCATGCCCCGGTAGAGCTGCATCGCGTCGGCGTTGACGACCTCGCCGCCCAGTTCGACGGCCAGCCGCACGGCGAGGTCCGACTTGCCGGTGGCGGTGGGTCCGACGACGGCGATGGGGGTGTTCACGGGGTCAAGCCTCCCAGACGGCCACGTGGTAGCCGACGCCGAAGGGAGCGAGGAAGGCGGAGCGGGTGCAGCGCCACGCGCCCGGCACGCCGGCGGCGACCTGCCAGGCGGCCCGGCCCTGCGCGCCCAGCTCGGCCGCGAGCGCCGGGTCGAGCGCGCGCAGCGCGGCCGTGTCGGCGGCGGCCAGGGCGTCGCGGACGTGGTCGTCGAACGGCTCGGCGCGGTCGTCGGGACGGCCCACGGCGGACTCGCCGTGCCGGTGCGAGCCGTCGCCGAGCACGAGCAGCGCCCGTTCGCCGGCCAGCCGTTCGCCGAGGGCGACGCAGTCGGCGGTGGGGAGGTCCGGGGGGACGAGGTGCACGCGGACCGATCGCGCGCCCGTCCGCTCGCGGAGCCAGCCGGCGATCAGGGCGGGGAGCGGGAGGTCGGGATCGGGGGTGCGGTGGTCCGGGGTGGGGTCGGGGTCCGAGGTGCGGTGGTCCGGGATGAGGTCGGGGTCCGGGGTGCGGTGCGGGTCCGGGTCGGCGGGGGAGAGGGAGACCCGCACGTCCACCCCGAAGCCGCGGAACGTGCCGGTCACGTCCTCCAGCACTCGCGGGCCGGACGGGTCGACGCCCACGGCCACCCAGTCGGGGGCGTGCGCGGCCAGTTCCCGGGCCGCGGCGAGGGTCGCCGACCTCACCGGTTCGGTGTCCGGCACGGCGCCGCCGACCAGTTCGGGGACCAGCAGCGGGGGGTGCGGCACGACCACCAGGCGCGAGATCATGGCAGTCCACGCTACTCATCGGCCACCACCGGTACCGATGCGAGCCTTGACCTGTTTGAATGCGCGCGAGGTACTGGGCACTCTTAGGGAGCGTCGCGGTACTCGGGTGCTGGGCCCCGTCATAGGCGGGGCGCCCGTGGTCGGCACGGGCACCACGATGTGGGCAGGCGAGGAGGAAGCCGGCGATGACGGAGCACGAGACGACACCGGGAACCACTGGCGACAGTGGTGCGGGGGCGGTGGTCGAGGAGACCCGGGTGGAAGCGACGCCGGTCACGGCGCCACCTCCGGTCCCCGTGGCGTCGGACCACCCTGACCGCTGGGGGCGCGTGGACGAGGACGGCACCGTCTACGTCAAGACCGCCGACGGCGAGCGGGTCGTCGGATCCTGGCAGGCGGGCGAGCCCGCCGAGGGTCTGGCGCACTTCGCGCGCAGGTTCGACGACATCCGCACCGAGGTCGAGCTGCTGGTGACGCGGCTGTCCTCCGGCGCGGGCGACCCCAAGCACGCGCTGACCAGCGCGAAGCACGTCCAGGAGAGCCTGGCCGACGCGGCCGTGGTCGGTGACCTCGCCGCCCTGGCCGCGCGCGTGGAGTACGTGCTCGTGTTGGCCGAGCAGGGCCTGGAGGCGGCCAAGGCCGCCAAGGACGAGGCCCGCGCCGCGGCCGGGGCGCGCAAGCAGGAGCTGGTCGAGGAGGCCGAGGCGCTGGCCAACGAGTCGACGCAGTGGAAGGCTGCGGGCGACCGGCTGCGGGCCATCCTCGACGAGTGGAAGACCATCCGGGGCGTCGACCGCAAGACCGACGAGCAGCTGTGGCGGCGGTTCTCCAAGGCGCGGGACGCGTTCAACCGCCGGCGCGGTTCGCACTTCGCGGACCTCGACCGGCAGCGCAGCGTGGCCAAGAACCGCAAGCAGGAGCTGGTCGAGGAGGCCGAGAAGCTCATCGACTCCGACGACTGGGGCCCCACCGCCGGTCGGTACAAGGAGCTGATGGTCGAGTGGAAGGCCGCCGGGCGGGCTCCCAAGGAGGCCGACGACGCGTTGTGGCAGCGGTTCCGCGCCGCCCAGGACGCGTTCTTCGCCAGGCGGTCGGAGGCGTTCAGCGAGCGTGACGCCGAGTTCGCGGCCAACGCGAAGCTGAAGGAGGAGCTGCTCGCCGAGGCCGAGCACATCGACCCGTCGCACGACCTCGAAGCCGCCCGCCAGCAGCTCTACCGGATCCAGGAGCGGTGGGACGCGATCGGCAAGGTGCCCCGCGAGCGGGTCCGCGAGCTGGAGGGCAAGCTCCGCGCGATCGAGGAGCGGGTCCGGGGCGCGGTGGACGCGCAGTGGCGCCGGTCCGACCCGGAGGCGGAGGCGCGCGTCGCCCAGTTCCGGGAGCGGGTGGAGCAGTTCGAGGCGCAGGCGGCGAAGGCCCGGTCGGCCGGTGACAAGCGGCGGGCGGAGCAGGCCGAGGCGCAGGCCAAGCAGTGGCGTGAGTGGTTGGCGGCGGCCGAGCAGGCGGTGGCCAGCCGGTAACGGTGTTGTGGCGGGCCCTGTGCCGGTCCCTTCGGGGGCGGGCGCAGGGCCCGTTCGCGTGGGGCGGCGGTCGCGTTCGGACGATGGTGGTACGACTAATGCGGTAATCGTTCGGGTGCGCGACGTTAGCTTGTGCGAGTGGAGCCGGAGCAGTCGTCATCGAGCGTGCACAACATCGTCAGCGGTCGGGTGGACGGTTCGGTCACGATGGCTCACACGATCGACAGGATCGTGCACGGGCTGTCGTGGCGCAGGCTGGTGCTGATCGTCTTGGCCGTCGTGCTGCTGGGTTGTGCGGGGCTCGCGTTGGCGGGCTATGCGGTTTATCGGGTGGCCGGGTCCGTGCCGCAGACGACCGTGGTCTCGATCCTGCCCGCCGTGCCGTCTACGTCGGCCCCGGCTTCCGCTTCTGCTTCCGCTCCTGGGACGGCGACGGCGACTTCGGCTGCGATCGGGTCCGGTGAGGCGGTTCGGGCGGAGCGGCTCGTCGCCACGGCGAACCACCCGGCGGTGACGACGACCGTGCCGGTCGAGGTGACGACATCGGTGCCGCCGGTCACGACGAGCAGTCAGAGCACGCCGACCACGACGACTGCTGCGGAACACTGCTCGTCGCCGCAGAGCGGGAACGGGGTGTGGTGGCCGTCGAGGGTGTGTTGATGGGCGGGGGTTCGGTGGTGCGGGGTTCGGTGGTGCGGGGTTCGGTGGTGCGGGGCGGCTGGGCGGTGGTGCGTCCGGCTCGATTTGACATGGGGCCCTTACGGGTACCCGGGGCAGGCCAAAGCCGGCAGGCCCGGCGGGGAAGAGC